>NZ_JACASN010000013.1:0-78560 GCF_013390985.1 Acinetobacter sp. Swhac1
GGTGCAGTATTTGTTATCGTAATGGTTTCAATTGCTTGACTAGTACCGCCATGACCATCGCTGATGGTGTATGGGAAGCTAACTTGACCCACAAATCCTGTATTTGGAGTAAAGGTGATGGTGCCATCAGCAGCAACAGTCACAACGCCATTGGTTACAGGAATGCTCTGTGCTGTACCTGGTGTCAGGGTGACGCCGTTAATGCTGGTAATGCTTAAGGCGTCATTTTCTGGATCGGTATCACCTTGTAGTGGATTGAGAACCACTGGGGTGTTGTGCGGCGTGGTGTAGTTATCATTCACCGCAGCAGGTGCAGTATTTGTTATCGTAATGGTTTCAATTGCTTGACTAGTACCGCCATGACCATCGCTGATGGTGTATGGGAAGCTAACTTGACCCACAAATCCTGTATTTGGAGTAAAGGTGATGGTGCCATCAGCAGCAACAGTCACAACGCCATTGGTTACAGGAATGCTCTGTGCTGTACCTGGTGTCAGGGTGACGCCGTTAATGCTGGTAATGCTTAAGGCGTCATTTTCTGGATCGGTATCACCTTGTAGTGGATTGAGAACCACTGGGGTGTTGTGCGGCGTGGTGTAGCTATCATTCACTGCAACAGGGGGGGTATTTCCTGTTAGTGTAGATACAGACAATGGCATCCAACTTCCACCGCCCAAACCATGTTCAAAAGGCTTAATAACTGATAAGGATGCTGGATATTCAATCCCTAAAGGTGGAATATTATCGACCACCCTATTCAGCATCAAAGGGTTAATGCCATCAGCTATAGAAGTTTCACCCACTCTAGCAATCTGGACAAAACGGTGGCCGCCTTGTGTTGCCTCAGGATCACCCTCAAAAGACTCTCCTGCAATTTCAACGTAATCTTTACCCTCTTTTTTGAATACGCGACCGTCGTCTAAGCGAACAACATCATTTTGTTGTTCAGATTCATTCATTTGCTGAAATGATTTTGCAAAATTTACAATTTTGTCGATATCTGAATTTGACTCGACCAGTAAGGAATTAAGACTGAAATTACCATCGTTATTGATTAAATCTTTGCCGTGTATTTCGACTACACGACCATTTGAAAGCTGCAATACGACATTGCTTTCTTCAGAAAGATGCAATACATCCTTTGCCTGAAGTTTCGCCCCTTTTTTTAGAATTAATTTTTTATTTGTATTGGAAAAGCGCCAAACATCACCGTCAACCGAGATTACTTTTACTGTTGTATTCATTTATAACTTTACCTCAATTTAAATGTTTAGCCATATCAATTATTTATGCCTATATGGCTAAATTTATTTAGCGCGGACACGAAATTATCCTAGTTTAGTTAATTAATATACAATATTAGTGTTACAGTCCATATACATTTACCTTCTTAAGTTGGCATTTTTTTAACTAAAATTATTACAAAGGCGCATTTATTTAACTTTATTTAAACTATTGGTTTTGTCATTTTGATAAATCGTTTTACCTTGGGATTAGCTACTATGTTGAGTCGTTTCTTAATTATTTGCTTGAGTAATATCTGTATTTTTTCAACTTATGCAAACGCACGAGAACCGCACAGTCTACTTAGTATTTCAACTAATGATCAGAACAATTTGGCATTGTTAAATCAACCCAGCACATGGTCTTTAGATAATCTAAATAAAGCTGAATGGTCAGACAATCTTGAAAAAGGCTATCTTCCTGTTTACGCAAAATTACAAGTGCTGTTAAGTCGTCATTATTCATCTCCAGGGGCAATTGATGGCACATTGGGATTAAATACCGTTAAAGCCATTTCGGCTTTTCAGATCATGAAGGGTTTAAGTGGTGACGGAGTGTTAGATGCAAATACTTGGCGGCTTTTAAATGAAGATACGACTCATCCGACGTTTATTGAGTACACCATTACCGCACAAGACTTGAAGGGGCCTTATGCTCAATCTATTCCTGTAGATTATGCTGAACAATCAAAGATGCGAGGTTTGTATTACACTCGCGTGACTGAAATGCTCGGTGAAAAATTTCACATGGATGAATTGTTTTTACAAAAAATAAATTCAGGCGCAAGTTTTAATAAAGTCGGTGAAAAGATTATTGTGGCAAATGTGAAAAACACGTTGCCAAAAAATATAAAAATGATTATCGCGCACAAAGGCTCAAAACAATTATATTTGCTTGATCAACAAAATAAGATGATTGCTTCTTTTCCTGCAACCATTGGTAGTGAAGATAATCCCTCACCATCTGGCACTCATGTGATTGGGAGCATTGTGCCAAATCCACACTACAGCTATAACCCTAAGAATTTTATTCAAGGCAAAAATCTTAAACCTCTTAGTTTACCGCCCGGACCGAATAATCCAGTTGGAAATATTTGGATTGGTTTATCTCGACCTTCTTTTGGAATTCATGGTACGCCAAACCCTGCTTTAATTTCTAAAACAGCTTCGCATGGGTGTATTCGATTGACCAATTGGGACGCAAATAATTTGTCTAAAATTGTTCGCAAAGGCATGACTGTCAGATTTTTGGAGTAGAAGCGGCTTTGTTGCACAAAGATTTTAAATGCAAAGCGCCCCTAATTGAGCCAAATTTAAGGCGTAACTTGGGTAAGTGGTCGACCTAATTCCGTAAATCTGTTAAGGACGACTACACGTGCATGGATCTCATTCACTTGGCTATCAAAACTCCTTGCACTGAGCTTATCTCCTAATAATTTGATGCAATGCATCTTAGTTTCAACCAAACTTCGCCGATGATAGCCTGACCATTTTTTCCAGAGTGTCCTGCCTAAACGTGTAACTGTTCGAAGTCATTCGTTTCGCTCTAGCGAGCTATTCTTTGTATCTTTCCATAGTTTCGCATTTTTTCTAGGTGGAATCACCGCATGCGCTTGCCGATCTGCAATGACCTGACGGCATTGCTTGGTGTCATAAGCTCCATCGGTATAAACAGAATCAATCCGCTCATCTTGTGGAATCTGATTAAGTAAATCACCAAGCACCTGTGAATCACTGACATTATTGGTTGTGAGCTGAATAGCGCGTATTTGTAGGGTTTTAGCATCTATACCAATATGTAGTTTACGCCATTGGCGACGATATTCAGGTCCATGTTTCTTTCGTTTCCATTCGCCCTCACCTAGAAAGTTCATGCCTGTAGAGTCCATGAGTAGATGCAGCCCATCGCTACTTTTTTGGTAGCTGATTACAATATCAATATGCTTTTGTCTTCTACAAAGCGTGGTGTAAGAATATCACTGATATTCGGGGCTGCTCATCCGCAAAGTTTAATCAGACTTTGCACAAAGCCAGTGACCATACGTAAAGACAGACGGAATAAGGATTTAATCATTAAGCAGCATTGGATGGCTGCGTCGGAGTAGGTTTGATTTCGCCCTTGTTTGCCTTTTGATGGCGCATACCATTGCGTAGCAGGATCAAACCAAATGGCAATATTTCCGCGACTCATGAGTGCTCGGTTGTATGCGGGCCAATTGGTTGTGCGGTAGATTTTGTGTGTAGGCTTCTTCATTTGAAAATTATATCGCTGAAAAAGCCTTTACAGATAGGTTTGTGCAACAAAGCCCTAAAAAGATTAAAAACACTATATATAGTGAAATTTACAATTTAATAACACAATATAGGGCGCACAACCCTTGACTCTCCTATAAAAAATACGTGAATATTATAGCTTATTTTTCAGCCACTTGGCATAAATATGGGGAGACATCAGCATATGTCTATAAAAAAAAAGCTATTGAAAGTCATCGTGTATCTTCAAAAAACTTACAATTAATGTGTTATCCAAAATGTATGCATGCCTACCAAATCTGGATTGCTCTATTTTTTCAGCTTAATGAGAAACAGCAAAACTATCATTTGGATTTTACTTTTCAACAAAAAGTCGACATTCCTGTTCTGACAACAGACAAACCTGATCACTATTTTTTTAGTAGTCATTTCAGCTGGATCTATGCCTATTCTTACAACAAGAATAAAAATGAATTTAAGTTCAGAGCTTATGAAAAAAATAATTCCTACGAATTCACCATCCAGGCTTTAAGCGAAGTAAAGGCCTTACTGTGTTCCGGATTACACCACTCCATTCATGGCTTAGACATCATTGCAAATTGGCTAAATGAAGAATACTTAGCTGCACATCTTCAGGAAGTTTTCGGTCAGAAAGTTTTAACTATCAATTATCTACGAGAATTATCAGGACTGTCTAAATCCAAAAGTCCAGTAAGTTCTATTTCAAATTATGCTGGTCCACTTTCATTAGAAAAAATTCTGGCTGGAATATCATCATGAACGGATATAGTTACTTAGAAGATACTCAAGAATTAAAGCTTGAGCCGTTTCGATACTTCTATCAAGCACTGGCGAAAGCAAAGCTGGAAAATTATCAGGATTCTATCAAACTCAATGACTTCATTAAACCTACTGAAATCGTTGAAATCAACAATATTATAAATCAAAAACTTGCAGACAAATCAATCAGTGACTACCCTCTGGTTCATTATCTTGTTGCAGTTATTAACACCCCATCAGCATATCAATCAACTGCACTGAAATGGGCTATTTTCAATACTCAATGTATCGAGTTACTGAATAGTAAAGAACATACAGCAACTGTAGCTAATCTATGTAGGCGTTTTCGTTTAGCAAGTACAAAGAAAGAATACTATTGGCTTTACAATTTTTTACCGTCTCTTCCAATTGAATTAGAAGAGCTAGTTAAATTTCTAAAAAATACTGAGACTGAAAATGGGGAATTATTTGACGAATCTAAAGAGAGTTTAGAGAAAAGGGAAATGGGCCAACTGGCAGAAATCCGCGTTATTTATACGTATACCCATACTCAATCAGAACGTCAAAAAAGAAATCGTCAAAGTAATCCAAACATCCCAAAACCGTCTCAAACTGACGTTAAAAAGACATTAAGAATTTCACTTGATGGAGAAAAAACATATCAAACTCATTTTGAGCGAGGTGTGGCAAAACAGCCCCTTGAGGATAAAACTGTAGAAAAAGTTGAAGATCATAACTTTGAATTTACTGGATTAGAGCAACATTCTGTCACTGCCCAAATCGTAAATCTGAAAAGTAAAATTCTGCATCAAAACAAGAATGAGCTAATGAGCAAGCCGAATCCTCGGGTCTTCGATTTGCCTACCGCACAGTACATTATGCAAATTTTATTAGAACAGGCAGAAAACTCTCCAATTCATACCCTGCTTTTATTTTCAGTCCTCAGTCTTACTCATTATAAAGATCTGCCGGTATTTCAAAAAAATTTACGAGTCAGTACAAAAAACAAAGAAGTATCACTGCAACCCCAAAAATGTTTCTTTAAGCAAAGCTTTGAAGTCTCTAAATTCAAGGATTTTGTTTTAAGAAAACATCGGTTGAATACCGTGAATTCTTTTACGATTCCTCTGCCTCAATATTATCTGGAAAATCTAAGTCAGTTGAAAAAAATGGATGGTGTTGAGATTGATTCCAAGATACAGGAGTATTTACAAAAAATTAATAAAGGGCTGACCTTCCAGTTAACAACACAAAATCTTCCGCGCTTACTCAGTGATATTGCATTGAATGAACTTGAGTATGAACTGGAAAGCAAATTGCTTAATGGAGAAAGTGTTCAGCACTATATTCCATGCCATTACTCTTCAACACAAATCGTGGATATTATTAATATTTATACTCAAATTCTAACTTTGACTGTTCCTCAGCTGGAAACTGAATATCTTGAAGAATTCAGTAACCCGCATTCTTTTGGTAGTCAGCAGACACCTAATCTACCATTTGTTAAATCATTTTTTCACCAGCTTGACCAACGAGTGCGGGAACATCCGAATCCATTTCAGACGTTAAATCATTATTCAATCTGGCTGTGGCATATTTGCATGCTGATAACGTCAGCACGACCAAGTGAGTCTTTCCCACCCAATCTAGATTATCTTGACCTCGACAATCAATTGATGGCTGTTGCAGATAAAGAGCAGCGTTATTCGGGCACCATTGGACGATATCTACCATTTAACGATTATCTTCGTGATGAAATACAGCATTACCTAAAATATTTAAAATACTTTCTCCACCTCACAAAGGCCTATCTGTCCAATGAACAAGTACAAGCAATCCATGAGGTCTTCGAGGGTGAACGCCCCTTTCTATTATTTTACGATCCACAAGGAGATATCCGAAATTTAGAACTTTCTGATATTCAAAAATTCTGTACAGAAATAGCCCTTCAGCGCAATTGGACCCGCCACTTTGCTCGTTATTTTTTTGCCCAATACTGCAATGAAGATATAGTTAAGGGCATCTTTGGTCATGACGAAGCAATGCAAGGACTGTTTGACCGCTATTCAGCTTTTCAGGCGACTGATTACGATCAAATCAGAACAGCACAAGATAAGCTAATTGAAATATTAGAGCTTAAAAGTATGTCGACATTCAACGGGTTCATGATTAAATGAGCAGACATCCACACTCGCTAAAACGATTAAAAAAGCATAGAGAGAGAAAAGTGTTTCTTTTGCAATTATTTAGCGAAAAATTCACAAAACTGACACCCGAAAACTATCCAGAAATTTTTCGACAAGTTGACGATCGACTTTTAGAGCACTATAAGTCAAATATCCGAAGCTACCAGATAGCACGTATAGAATTTGCTAAATATATTAAGCGCTTTAATCGTTCATCGAATCAAAACTATCCGGTGCCCGCCGCTCCCATTAAGCACGAAAGAACTCCTCCCGAGCAAAATATTGAAACCTTAAAACATGGTAAAAAAGTTACTCAATTTGCCCAAAATATGATTGCTTACTGGACAAAACATAATGACTTCAGTCTAACTCAATCACTTGGCTTCTGTTTGATCAGTTCAATATTATTTAATGGCATTTATAATGAGAACGAACTACAAAAGTTTTTAAAAATCATTTTAAAAACAAAGAAATTTCAAAGTTTTTTAAACCTGAATCATATTGTTTCACTTGATATCCCGAACCGGAATTTCGGTAATCAGCGTATATATGACCCTGATTTTTCAGTCAGCTATACCAAAACGTTTGTGCTACACGACATTGTGAAATGCTGGATCTACAGACTAAAACATCAAAAATTTGATTTATTTTCGGATATTGAAGATGCAGAACATCTGATTAACGCTTGTATTATTGAATGCTTCCCTGAGGAAAAGGTGCGTTGTAAAGACCTGTTAAAATACGGTTTTTACTATACACAGTTCCTGAAAAACAGCGGGCTGGATCAAATGTCCATTTGTATCTTAAAAAATGAAATTTATAGTTCCAGTCCTCTCGAAAAACAATTAGCAGCTTATTTTAGTCAGCCTGAACCCACGCCTACCCATACGATTCAGGAAGTTTATGAAAACCCTCAAGACCAGTCTAAAGTCACTATTGCATTAGATGTTGCCGATATTTTAGTAGAAATACGTCAAGCTATTCGTGCAAAAAACTATAGCGATCAACTCATAGAATTATATGCTAAAGAACAATCTCCAGCCTTGGAACGTTTGCTGCTGTGGAGCATACTACGCTCAAAATTAACGGAACCTCAACTGGACCTTCTAAATCATATTATTCAGCAGCAGCAACGATTTAAGCGCAAGCTTATACGTGCAGATTTTCAGCCGCTCAAGCAAAGTTCTCTGAAGACCATGTTTTCACAGTTTGCAGTCCATTGGCTGCAGGCAACGCAAGACAAAGATATTTCATCATTTTCAGATGCTGATTTTGAAGATCTGTATGGAGAAATGCTTCTATTAAAGAAAGAAACAACTAGAGCAACTCTACAAAAACGTCTACAGGAGTTTCATCACAAACAGACCTTATTTTTTAACGCACCCACTGTTGATCTGGATAATTTAATCCAGGTAAAAATCTGCAGAACCGCATTGATCTCGCCCCATATTTTTCACCACATGCTAGAGCAGCTCGAAAATACTCAAAATATTTCGATTCAGGATAAAAATATATTTAAACTGATTTTTATTTTGGGGTTCAGAGTCGGACTACGGATCAATGAAACATTGAATATCTTCGTACGTGATCTATTTATTAGTGAAGATGCTATGATAATCACTATTCGCAACAATCGCAATAAAAATCAAAAAAGCTACTCAGCTTACCGCAAGATTCCCCTGCATCATCTACTTAAAGCCGACGAATTACATGCATTTAAAACATATAGTCTGAATAGAAAACGTCTGCTAAAAGAACAAGGAAAATCAGTTGCACAACCGCTGTTTTTAAAACAGTCCTTAGAAGAAACTCATGAAAATGAAGTGAATTCCCTATTGAAACAATTGATCCAGCCAGTTTTTGGAGAACACAATTTTACTTACCATAGTCTGCGCCATTCTGCATTTAATCATCTTTACCTGATTTTAAAAAACTCAACACTTTCAGATGCATTTACTGACTATAGCCCACATGAGCAATTACGTATCCGTTATGCATTGTTGCGAAACAGAAATACTCAGCAAACCTGGTATGCACTTTCTCATTTTGCCGGGCACCTAACCCCTGACACGACCTGTTCAAGCTATCTGCATTTAATGCATCTGGCAATTAGCTACCAGCTGAATCAAATGCACAGCCCACTTCCTAAAGAAGCCTATTTTAATATTCTGAAACATGATGATGCTATTAAATATCCTGTTCAGCAACGGGCGATCAAACAGTTTTTATTTGATCAACTCACTAAAGACCGTTACAGGCAACATGATCATCAATATAAACCAGAACAACAGAAATCGCCTGATTCACTGATGCTAGGAGCTCATGACTCAGAGATGACTTTTGAATTATTGCATCACATTCTTGCAGTAGAAAAAGAGCAAGATCTTCTGTTACCTGAAGCCATTCCTTTGCAAATCGCGCAAAAATTACGTGCCAGAGCCCTACATTTGAAAACCTCCTGTGTAAACCAAAAAAAATCATCGAGGTTATTTACCACAGATTTTTTAAGGAAAACTCCGAATGCATTGGTCACCATGTTGCCAACCAATCAGGAGGAAAAAAAAGTCATTCAACATGTTCAGGAGCGTTATGCAAATGTACAAAGTAAATACAAAAAACAGCTTCATACGATCTACTCAATTTATCTTGAAAAAGTTCAGCCCAATTCAGCCCAGTTAATTTTTGAACTGAATGAAAAACGGCAACTGAAGAAACTTCTTTCTTTTATTCATAGTTTATTTCCGAAAAAATATCTTCATTTAGAACTCTCTCAACAGAGCAAGACAGAGCTCAAAAAGACATTACAGGATTTAACATTACGGGCAGAAAACTTCAGCTTGAATGAAAATGAAAGGCGAATTAAATTCTGCTTCAAAAGTAAAGATGCAAAAGTACTTGGGGTATTCAAGTTACTGATGTATCTCATGATAGTTTCTCATCTTTAAGCTGCTTGTAATAAAAATTTGAACTCTGAGCAACGATAATCAAATAGTATAAACTCTAGGGGCTTTGTTGCACAAAGATTTCCTAACTATATGATTTTATAGGATTTGATTGTTTTTCAGTCAGGATTTTAATTTAATAAAATCAATGGCTTATATATTTATGCAAGGCTTTGTTGCATAAATATTTTGCAAGATGCTGATTTTTAAGGGTTTTCCTAAAATTTTAATAAAAATAAATATAATAAAATCATAGTGTTAGCTATTTGTGCAACAAAGCCCTATGAAATTATTAGTTCGATTTGTAAGGTTGTAATCCGATTCAGGAATATCGCTCATGATCTATTACCTAGACAAATTCAAGCAGAGACTCTCCAAATGATCCAAAATAGGATTGAGCATAATATTCATTTATTGAATTGAATATAAAACATTTTCATGAGGATTAACAATCATTATATTAAATCATATACTGTTGTTATTTTTCATGAAAATCAGTATTAAAACATAGGTGACTTTTATAGACAAAAATTTCCAATATAAAGTGACCAAAATACCCTTAAATGATCTAAATTGCTAAAAATTTTGCCCCACTAAAAACTAATCACATTCAATTAAATCATATACTTAAAATTAACATCATTTAATGGTATAAATCTCGGTGACCTTGCCAAGGTTGGGGTCGCGAGTTCGAGTCTCGTTTCCCGCTCCAGATTCTAAAAGCCTCAGTTGAATGACTGGGGCTTTTTTATTGTTGTTTTATTCAATATTTTACTTCATAAGAAATTTTTATACTTAAAAAGTATGTTTACAAAAGTGCTCTTTCAAAACTGTGAACAAAAAACCGTGTAGATGATGCTCCAGAGTATCAATCATACAAGATAAAAAAAACTCCAAAACAAAAGATAGTATTAGCTACTACTAAGTGGCTTATGTTAAACAAGATCAGCTTGCCTAGATCCTAAATATTGATGCCGCGGAGCCTGTTAATAATTTCTGTCATTGCTTCTTAATAAAAAAGCAACTAATATGCTTCTTATACCACCAAAAAGCAATAAATATGTCTACACTAAATAAGTCTTTACTACAGCAAGTCAAAAAAAGACGAACCCTATTGGGTTTAAAGCAAGTTGATATGCAATCACGTACAGGCATTTCAAGACAGCAGTACCAAAAACTGGAAAGTCAAGGCAATCCTCGATTAGATACCTTAGAAATTATTGCGGCAGGACTAAATGCTCAACTGATGCTCATCCCAGATGATAAGGTTCATTTGATTAGACAATTATTGAATGATGAAATTAAAGTCACTATTGAAGATCAAGATGACTTAATGTCTAACCCATGGAAAGGTCTTCTCGGAGGAGAGGAACCATGAATACTGTTGCAGTCCTGAAATTAACATTACATCACGTTGTCGTTGGATACTTGGCAGGATTTCAGAGCGGAAAAAATATTCTGGTTTTCACAGATTCTTTTCACTTGGATCAGCAACGTTCGACCTTGAGCCTGCTGACTTCCCCTTTATATCCTCAAGCGGATAAGATTTTAGAAAAGACCTATGTTACACATCAGCGCTTACACCCCTTGCTATCAAATCTGCTACCAGAAGGTGCATTACGCGAACTCATAGCACAAAGCCTCAAAATACATATAGACAATGAATTTCAGTTATTGGCAGCTTTAGGTCATGACTTACCTGGGGCACTGATTGCAACCCCAGTAGATCCAGAAGAAATCCCAGATGGAATAAAATTTAAGCTTCAGATCTCGAATCCAGATCAGATATTAAAACAAGAGATTCGGACAAATAATAAGTTTTCCTTGGCTGGCGTCCAAATGAAGTTTTCCATGAAAGCCAAAGATGGGCGTTTTACATTAGCACAGGCAACGGAATCCAACCTACTCGGTGATTGGATTGTCAAAACTCCTTCTACCAGACATGCTTTTGTTCCGCTGAATGAATACTCTATGATGATCCTTGCCAAAATGGTCGGAATAGATATCCCAGAGATTCGTTTGGTAGATATGGCACTCTTACAAGACCTTCCACCATTAAATCTACCCCAAGAGCAATATGCTTTTGCAATTAAGAGATTCGATAGGCAGAGTACTGCTAATACTACAGAGCTTATTCATATTGAAGATTTTGCTCAGATCTTTGGTTCATATCCACACCAGAAATACAGCACCACAAATTATGAGCAGATCGGTAAGATCATTTATCACTATTCAGATAACAAAATTTTTGATATTCAGCAATTTGCCAGCCGTTTACTCGTCAATATTTTACTCGCCAATGGAGATGCACACTTAAAGAACTGGAGTATGATTTATCACGATAAAACAACGCCAAGATTATCCCCTGCATACGATATATTGATGACAAGTGTATATATTGAAAATGAGCGTCATTTCGCCTTAAATCTTGCCAAAAATAAAGATTGGTATTTAGCTGAGATGAAACACTTTGAACAATGGGCTGAAAAAGTCGGTGTTCCATGGCGTGTTATTGAAAAACAACTTCACGCGATCATGGACAAAGCACGGTCGGTATGGCCAGTGCTATTACTAGACTTACCTATGATTTCTGTTCATAAAGAAAAATTAAGAGAACATTGGAAAAAATTGCATCCAGACTTTCAGATACTTACAGATGATTAGGGTAATCTGAAACCAAACTAAAATTTCTCAAACAAGTTCATCACGTCATTTTCCGTCAGTTTCGCTTCGCCTTCATGATCTGTACTTAGAATAGAGTGTGCCAGTTCTGCTTTATTTTGCTGTAAGGCAAGAATTTTTTCTTCTATGCTTTTATTAGTAATCAGCTTATAGACAAATACCGGCTTGTCCTGTCCAATCCGCCATGCACGATCTGAAGCTTGATCTTCAGCAGCAGGGTTCCACCATGGATCATAGTGAATGACCGTATCTGCGGCAGTTAGATTCAAACCGACCCCTCCTGCTTTCAGACTGATTAAAAATACCGGCACTTGTCCAGACTGAAACGCTGTAATGACTTCATCTCGCTTTTTGGTCTTTCCAGTCAGCTTCACATAGCCAATTTCTGCGTGATGGAACTGTTGTTCAATCAGTTCCAACATTGAGGTAAACTGAGAGAAGATAAGAATTTTTCGCCCCTCTTCCACCATTGGAACGACCATATCCATCAACTGTTCAAGTTTGGCAGAATGCGCCTGCCCAATTTTCACTGAATCCAGCTTTAGTAAGCTAGGATGGCAGCACACCTGACGTAGCTTCAGTAAGGCATCTAAAATTTGAATTTGACTACGTTTAAAGCCTTTTTCTGCCACAATTTTCTGAATGCTTGCCTGCATCGTGGCACGAACAGCCTCATATAACTTGGATTGCTGGTCATTCATATCAATATTGACTTCAATCGTGGTTTTTTCTGGCAACTCTTTGGCTACGTCAGTTTTCAAGCGACGTAAAATGAAGGGCTTAATCCGGTTGACCAACTTTTGTCTTAACTGCTCATCACCGCGCTTTTCAATTGGATGACGGTACTTTTTATTAAAAATTTCTTGTGAATATAAAAATCCTGGCATCAGGAAATAAAATAGTGCCCACAGCTCACCCAAATGATTTTCCATAGGTGTACCGGTTAGACATAGACGATGTCGCGCTGTTAATTGCCGTACTACCTGTGCAGCTTTGGCGCGCGGATTTTTGATATTCTGCGCCTCATCCAAAATGAGTTGATGATATTCATATTGCTTTAGTTGCTCTTCATCTCTCGCCAGAAGCGGATAGGTGGTTAACACAATATCATAGTGCGGAATCTGCTCAAAATACTGATGGCGGTCGGGGCCTTGTAGCAGCAGTACCTTGAGCTCAGGAGTAAATTTTTCCGCTTCTTTGAACCAGTTATGCATCAGCGATGTGGGTGCAACAATTAAGGCGGGACTATCCTGCAAATATCCAGCCTGCTTTTCCATGAGTAAATGGGCTAAAGTTTGTGCTGTTTTCCCCAAGCCCATATCATCTGCCAGAATCCCGCCATGCTGGGTTTCCCTTAAAAACTGTAACCAGCCTAAGCCCTGCTGCTGGTATAGACGCAACTCCCCCTGAAAACCTTGTGGTGTCGGCAGTTGTTGCTGATAGCCTTGTTTGAATTTATGTACAAATTTCTGCAGGCGATCACTGACCTGCCATGTCATCCCAAGATTATGCTGCAATTCTAATAATTGACTCGCATCATAGCGATCAATACTGCGCTCTTCTTGCTGTAAAATGCTCTGCAGATGCAATAATACCGGCTTAATATCCCTAGCGGATAGCGCCAAATCAGGTTGATCAACTGCAGTTTTCACGGTGAAAATTTGACTGTCATGCAGATGAATAAAAGTCCGCGGATCAAGTAAATCAGGATTTACTCGCACCAAAGCTACGAGCGCATCAAGTAAATTATAAGAATTGCCTGCACTGTCTTGAACCGTCGCCCCGATATTGAACCAGTCCTGCTGGCCTTCAGATTCAGTGATAGAAATATTTAAATTTTCAACATATTGCAGGTTAAAGGGGCTGTTTTCCAGATGCTCTATCTGCCAGCCCATCAACTCAATTTGATTGATGGGCATCAGCTGTTTGATCCAGTCTCCATAGAAAGCAAAAACCATAGAATCGAGACGTTGTTTATCCAGTTTTAATTGCTGGTCATAACTAAGATCTTTCACCCACTTCAGTGATTCGACCAATAGCTGTAAACGCTGGATTGACTGTTGTTCCTGAACTAAGTCCCGAAGCTGTCGCACCATTTTGTCATGCTGCTCACCAATGAAACTGTCACCTGATGTACCTGCTTTAATTCGCCCGCCTGCATAGGAGAATTCAATTTCAGCACAAACAGACTCTTCCCATTTCCAATCAAATTTATCTAAAACACCGAAGCGTAAAATTGGCTGGGGACTACCCTCAAGGACATCAATATGCTGAATAGACTCGGGCTGAGGCAGATTTTTCACGTCTGAATATTGATGAGTCAGTTTCTCAAACTCTGGCAAGAGCATAGATGGAAGATCAGGCATCTGTAAAAAATGGTACAGAAGATTTGCCGTATATTCACCATATAACTGGCCCACCGTGTTCTGTTGAATATCCACATAACACGGTGGCTGGCTAGCGAGAATTTGGATATGTGGATTTGATTTTAAATCGAGTCGAATATCACCATTGACCAATTCAATATTTAAATGCTCTGTCTGTTTGTTTACACCTTGTTGCCAGATCAGTTCGATGTGATAGCCTTGTTCTGACCATTGAAGTGCAGTATGGCTCTTTTTTTGCCAGTACACATCGCCACTTTGAATAAAAGATTTGAAATGCTCCAATAAAATTCCGGAGATATCAAGATTGCTTTGATAAAAACGTTCGTCACTGTTTATTTTGGCATAATAATAAATCTGGTTAAATAATTGTCGTTTTTGTTCAGGTAAAGTCAGATGCTTTCTGGTGATATTTTCATATTGGGTATAATAACTTTCCCCCGCAATTGAGCCGTTTTTATTGCGTCTGGCCTTCTGAACATCAACTGTCAATTTCTTTAAGCTGACAGACTGATCTAACAGGTAAATTAAATAATTGTTTGTTTTGACAGATTGCTCTGGTTCAGTCTGTTGTAAATACCGTTTAAAATCATTCAACCAGCGCTGTGCCTGATCATCCCCCCGTAGGCGTTTTGCGATTCCCTGCGGGGATTGAGAGTCAGCATAACGCTGCTGAAATTCCTGGCGATATTCCTGAAAGAATAACCGCGCTAAAGCAGCAGCATGTTTACAGTTATATCCAACCGGACAAGTGCAGTCGTCATCAATTAAACGGTCCTTTTTAAGATTATAGGTAATTGCAGTATCGTAATAATCTGTCCCTTCAATTTGGGCATACATCGTAACCCCGTCTTTTTCCTCAAAGAACTCAATCGTTTCCCTATCAATGCGTTTAGCATAGCTAAGACTGCGCTGAAGAGTTGCTGTACTAAAGCGAGATAGAAAATTGATCAATGAGGACATAATTACCAGACACTAAAAATGTTTATACAATTATAACGGACAAAGGTGTCAATTCAGAATAGTAGCCGAACGGCCCAACCTGAGCATAACTTGGATTCACTCAAAAGGAATATTGTAAATAAAGACTACTTTTTGCATAAACATTCAAAGCCAAACCTCAATATGTCTACATCATCACAGCATGCATTTCCCACACATATTGACTGCGCATCAATTGCTTTAATTGTTTAAGGTCTTGATATTTTTCCAGTATCTCTTGCGCTCGAGCTAATTTTTGTTGAACATGTCGATAGTCTTGCTCATATTTTCGATACAAATCCTGCACTTTAATTTTACGGTTAGAATATAAAAACTGACTCCAATTAAAAGAGTAAATAATGTCATCTACTTGCATTTGCAAAGTTTCTAACTGTTCTTCTAAAAGCAGGTTATACGCTTTTAATTGTTGATTGGCGAAAGACAAATTATGCTGCTGACCCAACTGAATTTGCAAATTTAACAATGTCAATAAATCATTGGCTTCATAAGCCTGATTGGCTTGCTGCATCAATACGGTTTTTTCTTGTTTTTTCTGCTCATCTTGCTCACGATCTGGGTGAATCCACGCTGTAATTTTTAAGTAAATCGCTTTAATGGACTGATTTGCTAGTTTCTTGGCTTCTTCACGCTGTTGCTGTTTTTTTGCTGCTTTGGCTTTTTCACGGGCAATTTGCTGTTCGGCAAAAGCTTTTTGCGCACTACTCAACTGACTTAAAAAATCCAGCTCATCTTGTTCTTGCATTTTTTGTTCAAATTTTTTTATAAAGTCATCTAAATCTAATGGATCATGCTGAAAATCAAAAAAATCTAGATCTAGGTCATATTCTTCACAAAGAAAATGCTTCAAACTTTCTAGCTTGAGCTGTGCCAAGCGCTCTTGTTCAGACTCATCATGTTCAAAACTATTTTGTTCACATTGTTCAACATTTTCGTCTTCTGACTCTGTTGCTGTTTTAGCTTCAGATCTTAAATCCACATCATCTGTGTCTAGCAATTCAATATGATGCCCATAACTGTTCAGCAATTCTGTTAAAAACTGAACTTGTTCGGTAGACATCTGCTGCGAATCTAAGAGCTGTAAACTGAGTTGCTCAATTTTTTGAGCAAGTTTAGTTTGTTGGGCTGCCGTCATTTTTTGTTGTTTTTGCTGAAGCAATTGTTGAATTTGCTGAAATATAATTTCACGCAATTGCGTATAGGTTGGTAAAATTTCTCGGCTGGCTCGTGCCTGAATATCGGCTTGTGCGGTCTGCCATTCATTCAAACGTACTTGTTCCTGCTCAATTTTTTGACATAATTTCTGAAATTTTTTCTGTGGCGCAGAAAGTTTCTGCTCTGGCTCTAAAGTACTTTTCTGTAATTCCATCTTCAATCATATCGAACACATAAGTCTGAGCCGTATTTTAACCAACTTCTTACTCATTAAAAACACCTTTGCCCATCACCACGTCTTTTCTCATCCATAGTCTTTGACCTGAAACATCTTCAAGCAATTGATCTTCCATTCTATACAGCACATTACACACAGTTCGATTATCATAGGCAGCAATACGATTTTTCCAAATATTTAGGACAATACATGAGCACATTAACCTGTTTTAAAGCCTATGACATTCGCGGAAAATTGGGCACAGAACTCAATGAAGAGATTGCCTATAAAATTGGTCGTGCTTACGGACAAATTTACCAACCTAAAACCGTTGTAATTGGCTGCGATATTCGCCTTAGCAGCGAAGGCTTAAAGCAGGCCACCATTCGTGGTTTAAATGATGCAGGGGTCAATGTGCTCGACTTGGGAATGACAGGCACAGAAGAAGTCTATTTCGCAGCCTTTCATTTAGACGTGCAAGGTGGCATTGAAGTAACTGCCAGCCATAACCCCATGGACTACAACGGCATGAAACTGGTACGTGAAAATGCGCGCCCGATTAGTGCCGATACCGGCCTAAAAGACATTCAGGCTTTGGCAGAATCGGGCGAATTTACCCCAGTTGAGCACAAAGGTAGCACTCAAAGCTACAATATTTTGCCTCAATTTATTGACCATTTAATGACGTATATCGAGCCTAGCAAAATTCGCCCAATGAAACTGGTCATGAATGCAGGCAATGGCGCTGCAGGGCATGTGGTCGATGCAATTGAGCAAAAATTCAAAGCCCTGAATATCCCTGTTGAGTTTGTCAAAATTCATAATGATGCCGATGGCACCTTCCCAAATGGTATCCCCAACCCAATTTTAGTGGAAAACCGTGACAGTACCCGTAATGCCGTATTAGAACATCAAGCCGACATGGGCATTGCATGGGATGGTGACTTTGACCGCTGCTTCCTATTCGATGAAAAAGGTCAATTCATTGAAGGTTATTATATTGTTGGCTTATTGGCACAGGCATTTTTACTCAAACAAGCAGGCGAGAAAATCGTGCATGACCCACGTTTAGTCTGGAATACCTTTGATGTGGTCGCTCAATATCAGGGTGAAGCGATTCAATCTAAATCTGGGCATGCCTTTATTAAAGATGTGATGCGTGAACACAATGCTGTTTACGGCGGTGAAATGAGTGCACACCACTATTTTCGTGATTTTGCCTATTGTGACAGCGGCATGATTCCTTGGTTATTGGTGCTTTCTGTGTTGTCTGAAACAGGAGAATCGCTATCGAGTCTGGTCGAAGAAATGATTGCCAAGTTCCCATGTTCGGGCGAAATTAACTTTAAAGTAGCCGACACTCAAGCCACCATCAAAAAAATCTTTGAGCATTATGCCAGCCAAAACCCAGCGATTGATCAAACCGATGGCGTGAGTCTTGACTTTAGGGCATGGCGTTTGAATGTACGTGCGTCAAATACTGAGCCATTATTGCGCTTAAATATTGAAAGCCGTCGTGATCAAAACCCGCGCCCAATGCAGGACTATGTGGATGAGTTGACACAATTGATTCAAGCATAATCTGAAAATCAAAGCAATATAAAAAAGGGAGTCAAAACTGACTCCCGTTTTTATGCTCTAAACCTTGTGGCTGAGTGTATAGCTAGAATCATCCATCTTAACGATAACCATTCGGATTCTGCTTTTGCCAGTTCCAACTATCGGCCAACATATCTTCTAAGCCATATTGTGGAGTCCAACCCAGTTCTTGCACGGCACGACTGTTATCTGCAAAAGAGGTCGCCACATCACCTTCACGACGTGGTGCAAACTCAAATGGAATCTGCACACCATTGACCTGTTCAAAAGTATTCTTCACTTGCAGCACTGAAATTCCATTACCCGTACCAATATTCCAAGCACGGCAACCCTGGGCAGTCAAACGGTTATTCAAGGCACATAAATGCGCATTGGCCAAATCGACCACATGAATATAATCGCGCACGCCAGTGCCATCTGGCGTAGCATAATCCTGCCCAAAAATCGACAGTTTTTCACGACGTCCCACCGCCACTTGGGTGACATAAGGCATTAAATTATTTGGAATACCTTGTGGGTCTTCACCTATGCAGCCACTTTTATGCGCCCCCACAGGGTTAAAATAACGCAATAGCGCAATCGACCAACGTGCATCGGCAAGGGCTGCTTTTTGTAAAAGCTGTTCCACAATCAGTTTGGTATAACCATAGTTATTGCTTGGCATGCCCGTTGGCATCTCTTCATGTAACGGCGAAATATTGGCTTCGTCATATACTGTAGCCGACGAACTAAACACCAGTTTAAACACATGCGCGCGTTGCATCGCCTGCATCAAGCTAATTGAACCCGCAATATTGTTATCAAAATAACTCAGTGGAATTTGTTGGCTTTCTCCCACTGCTTTGAGTCCGGCAAAATGAATCACCGCATCAATTTGATGTTGCGCAAACACAGCATCCAAAGCAGCAGCATCACGAATATCACCCTGAATAAACTGTAAGGTTTTGCCAGTCAATTGTTGCACCCGCGCCAATGACTCGGCCGAGCTATTGGATAAATTATCCAGCACCACCACGCTGTGCCCTGCATTCAGCAACTCGACACAGGTATGTGAACCGATATAGCCGGCACCGCCTGTTACTAAAACATTAGCCATCTATTTTTCCTAATAAAATTTTTAATAAACCTTGGGTCGATGCATCGAGTGCCGATAAATCCTGTTGCTGCCCATTTAAAATCGGCAAGAGCTGATTGGCAATTTCCTTGCCTTTTTCTACGCCCCATTGGTCAAAGGGATTGATATTCCACAGCACCGATTGTACAAAGACTTTGTGTTCATACAAAGCAATCAACATGCCCAAACTATACGGATTGAGTTCTTGCAATAAAATACTGCTACTTGGCTGATTACCACTGTACTGCTTATACGCCGCTAAGCCATCTAATTCCTGCTGATCTAGAGCCTGATTGCCAAAGGCCAAAAGCCGCGACTGTGCCAAGCAGTTGGACAAGGCCAAATGGTGCTGCTCTACTAAAGCCTCAGCATTTTCCGCATAGGTAAATTGATTGGCATTATAACGCTGCACAGGGGCAATAAAATCGCAGCTAACCGCATGCGTCCCTTGATGCAACAATTGATAGAACGCATGCTGTGCATTCGGCCCAACCTCACCCCAAACAATCGGACAGGTATCCAAGTTAACCGCCTCACCATTGCGCTGAATGGATTTACCATTAGATTCCATCTCCAACTGCTGTAAATAAGAGGCGAAGTATTTTAAGCGTCCATCATAAGGCAAGACCGCATGAGTCTGAATATTCAGGAAGTTATTATTCCACACCCCCAGCAAACCCATCAGCACCGGGATGTTCTGATCAAATGCAGCAGTTTGAAAATGCTGATCAACCGCATGTGCACCTGCTAAAAACCGTTGAAAACCCGCAACGCCAATGGTCAGGGCAATCGGTAAGCCAATACACGACCATAACGAATAACGACCACCGACCCAATCCCAAAGCAAGAGCTGATTTTCAGGGCAAATGCCCCAATCGGTCATTTTATCGGCTTTGGTCGACACCCCAATAAAATGATGCTTTAGAATTTGGGTATGCACACCCAGCGCTTTTTCTAGCCACTGTTTAACAGTTTGTGCATTAGATAAGGTATCAATGGTGCCAAAAGACTTGGACGAAATAATAAATAAAGTGGTCTCAGGACGCAGACGATGCAGCAATTCAGATAGCTGGCTGCCATCCATGGTGGACACAAAATGTACATTCAGTGGTTTTTCAGTTGCCACTTTAAAATCAGATAAGGCTTGGGTCACCATCAACGGGCCTAAATCTGAGCCACCGACACCAATATTGACCACATCCTGAATCACTTCACCCGTGGCACCACGGTATTGGCCTGCATGAATTTTTTCCACCAAGGCATACATACGCTCAAGCTGGGTATGGACTTGCTCAGTCAATGCAGCGTAGGCATCAGTCTGATCGGAAGCACTTGCTGCTGTGCTGGTCGCAGGCAAACGTAAGGCCCAATGCATCGCATCGCGCTGTTCGGTATAGTTAATTTTCTCTGAGCCAGTTGCCGTTGAAAATAAACGTCCAATCCACTCAGCAAGCTGACTCTGCTGTGCAAACTGAACCAGAGTCTGCAACACCTTGGCGTCAATCCGATGCTTGCTATAGTCAAACAGCACACTGTCCAAAGCCACCGAGAAACGCTGAAAACGCTGCGGATCTTGAGCAAACAGCTGATTTAAATGCAGCTGCTGAAACTGCTGCTGCAATTGTTTTAACTGCGACAAGGCATTGTCATTTGGAGAAATCGAGCTTTGCGTCTGTGGCATTGTGCTACGAATCATTAGCGACCGACTCCCATATAAGCAAAACCTTGTGCCTTCACAAATTCAGGATCATAAATATTGCGACCATCCAAAATCAGCGGATGCTGCATCTGCTGCAACAAAGTTGGATAGTCCAGACTCCAATATTGTTTCCACGCGGTCAGCACACATAATGCCGATGCCCCCTCTACCGCTTGATATTGGTCTGTACATAAAATCAGATCATCGCGCTGACCATACTGGGCCACAATTTCAGGCAAGGCTTGTGGGTCATGCAATTTGACCGTCACACCCTGCGCCCACAACGCAGGCAACATCGCATGAATGGGAGAATGTTGCACCCGTGCAGTATTTTCTTTAAAAGCCGCGCCCCAAATCGCCACGGTTTTGCCGTTTAAATCGCCCTGATAATAATTCCACAACTTTCTAAACAAGAGTTCTTTTTGTTGTTCGTTAATGTCCCAGACCTGCGCCAACAGCTGACTTTTCACCCCTGTGGTGGAGACGGTACTGGCCAGAGTCTGAATATCATGGCTAAAGTTTTCACCGCCAAACCCCGCACCAGGATACATATATGATGCACCAATACGGCTATCTGCCGCCATACCCTGCCGCACATGCTCAATATCAATCCCGAGTTTTTCTGCCACCACCGCCAAATCGTTGATATAACTAATACGGGTCGCCAACATGCCGGAAATACTCAGTTTGGTAAATTCTGCATCCAACACGGGCATAAACAGATATTGCTGTGCACGTGGAAATAAAGGGCGGAGTAATTCTTTGAGTTTGATTTGCGCACGTTCATTTTCACAACCCACCGTGAGTTGCTGTGCACGGGTCAGACTTTGAATGGCATTGCCCTCTTGAATCATGTCAGGCAAATAAATCCAGTCATCTTGTGGCAAGATTTTTTGTAGGCGCTGTGTGCCATTTAAACCCAAAGTCGAGGCATTGATCATCAATTTAGGGTGAATGATCGGACGTTGTTGCAACTGCCCCAAAACGGTTAAGGCGTGTGCTTCTTCAGTCGGGTTCAAACTGAGTAGATAGACATCCACATCTAAAGGCAATGCAGCAAACTCACAATAGTGTAAAAAGCCCTTGCTGCATTGTTGTTGTAATAACAGGCTCAAGGCTTGGTCTTGAAAGCTGAGATGTTGCTGTTCTAGTGGATGGGCAGCATCCTGAAAGATATCGCACCAATAGACTTGATGCCCACATTCTGCCAAGAGTGCAGACATCACGCCTGCATAGAGGGTTTTCCCAAAGACTGCGACTTTCAAAATGTGGTTCCTGTGTATTGGTTGATGCTGTTTATTTCATGGGGTTACTCTCTTGATTCAAGAGAGATTAGGAAAGATTTTTACATTTCATCCTTTCCTACTGTTCCTCCCTTTTTAAAGGGAGGCTAGGAGGGATTTTCAACATTGAAAGTTTTCACCATATTTGGCTCTCCTTTTTTTAATCCCCCTCAATCCCCCTTTGAAAAGGGGGAAGTTCGCACAAGCAAGGGCTTTATAATGGATGTTCCACCATGAGCAAGAATTTAAGCACTGCTTTAAATTTTCGCACATAAAATCAATTTTATAATGAGCACCCCTCTCTTTTTTAAAGAGAGGTTGGGAGAGATTTTCAACATTGGAAGTTTTCACCATATTTGGCTCTCCTTTTTTTAATCCCCCTCAATCCCCCTTTTTCAAAGGGGGAAGTTCGCACTAGCAAAAGCTTTATAATAGATGTTCCTCCCTGAGCCAGAGTTTAAGCACTGCTTTAAATTCTTGCGTAAGAAGGGAGGCTAGGAGAGATTTTCTAATCTCCCCCCTTAATCACCTTTAAGATTCAATCTTTAATTCTTGAATCAAGGCTTTAAAATCATCGCCTAATTTTGGATGATCGAGTCCATAATGCAACACCGCCTTTAAGTAACCCAACTTACTGCCACAGTCAAAAGTCTGACCTTGCATACGGTAAGCTTCCACCACACTATTTTGCTGCAACATGGCAATGGCATCGGTCAATTGAATTTCATTACCCGCCCCTTTAGGGGTGTTTTCGAGCAAAGTCATAATTTCTGCAGGCAAAACGTAACGCCCCACCACCGATAAATTAGAAGGTGCAGTGCCTACTGCAGGTTTTTCGACAATGCCCTGCATCACGGTACTTTCACCTTCAGCAGGTGCTGTGGCTACATCCACAATACCGTATTGATCGACCAAATGATCTGGCACAGCTTCAACCATAATTTGTGCAGCCTGAGATTGCTCAAAACGCTGAATCATACGCGCCAAGTCATTTTGTGCAGCATCATCTTTAACCAATACATCGGGTAACAGCACTGCAAAGGCATCATTGCCCACTACAGATTTAGCACATAAAACCGCATGCCCTAAGCCTAAAGGTTGTGGTTGACGTACACTCACGACACTGACATGGGCAGGTAAAATTTCGGTAATTTCTTTGAGCAAATCCAATTTTTGTTTTTGTGCTAACGTGGTTTCTAGCTCAAAGTTACGGTCAAAGTAGTTTTCAATGGAGGCCTTGGATGAATGGGTCACCAATATAATTTGCTCAATCCCTGCTGCAACTGCCTCGCGCACCACATATTCAATCGCAGGACGATCGACCACGGTCACCATTTCTTTAGGGATAGATTTACTGGCAGGTAAAAAGCGGGTGCCTAAACCAGCAACGGGTAAAATGGCTTTTTTAATCATCTCAGATACCTAAATTTACACAAATTTTTTAGTTAAATTTTACTCATCAACAAGTTGAACTGACTTACTTCAACTTAGTTTTTGAAATTTAGTTCACCTTAATTTCTGTCCCACGGACATAACCATCCACATAGTGTTCAAGCTGTGCTAAAGCCCAGTCGATATCACTTTGAATTGCGGTTAAGTCATGCATACGCTCAAACACCATCAGCAATTCATCCAACGGATACATTTTTTCATAAGAACGCAAAATACGACTATGCTGGGTCACTTCGGTATTATCGGCATCAATCAACAATTCTTCGTAAAGTTTTTCGCCTGGGCGTAAGCCTGAATATTGAATTTCAATATCACCTTCCTGGCTGCCTGTTTCTCGTACTTTTAAACCACTCAGTGCAATCATTTGACGGGCCAAGTCCTGAATGCGTACAGGTTCCCCCATATCCAGCAGGAATACATCGCCCCCCTGACCTAAAGCACCCGCCTGAATCACCAATTGTGAGGCTTCTGGAATGGTCATAAAGTAACGGGTGACTTCAGGATGAGTCACGGTAATAGGCCCACCTTTGGCAATTTGCTGTTTAAACAACGGCACCACCGAACCCGATGAACCCAAGACATTCCCAAAGCGGACAATGCTAATTTGGGTCTGATCTTGCGCTTCTGCCATCGCCTGACAATACAATTCTGCCATACGTTTAGACGCCCCCATGACATTGGTTGGACGCACGGCTTTATCGGTAGAAATGAGTACAAAGGTTTCTACGCCTGTTTTGACCGCTGCATTTAAGCTAAATGCTGTACCAATGGCGTTGTTTTTCAAACCTGCCAATGGGTTACATTCTACCAAGGGCACGTGTTTGTAAGCAGCCGCATGGTACACGGTTTGAACCCTATACTGTTCCATCACCCGTTCCAGTTTGGCCTGATCTAGCACTGAACCTAAAATCGGGATAATCGTGACATCGCTATTTAAGCGTAATTCTTTGTCAATGCTATACAACGCAAATTCGGTCAGTTCATAAATTACCAAAGCTTTGGGTTTATTTTTGATAATTTGGCGACACAGTTCAGAACCAATTGAACCACCCGCACCTGTGACCAAGACCATTTTCTCTTGAATATTTTTAGCCAACAGTTCGGGTACAGGCGGCACAGGGTCACGCCCGAGCAAGTCAATAATATCGACTTCCTGAATATCCGATACGCGAATTTCACCATCGACCAGTTTGGTTAATCCTGGAATTTCGGTAATTTTAATATGTGCAGGTTCTAAAAATTTGACGATCTCGCTTTTACGCATACGTCCGACCGAAGGCAGCGCAATCAGAATTTCATCAATATGCTTTTTCGGCATGACTTTTAATGCTGTTTCTGCATCATAGACTTTTAAACGGCCCAACTGTTGCCCAGTGAGTGACGGATCATCATCAATAAACATCACGGGTAAGTGTTCATCGGAATTGTATAGTGCTGCTGCAATTTGCTGTCCTGCATTGCCTGCACCATAAATCGCCACACGTTTTTTTTGTACATCTGCCTGTAAATAAGAACGCACAATAAAGCGAATAAAGCCACGGCTAAACCAAACCCATGCGAACATGAGAAATCCGAACATGAGCGGAATAGAAGTGGGAATAAAGGCGTCGGTAAAGTAAGCCAACGCATACAACCCTGCCACAGTCAAAGAGGTACCTAACCCCAGTTTAACCATAAACAGTTCGCTGTAGGTGCGCACAATAAAGCGATATACCCCAAAAATAAACAGTGATACAACTGCAATCACACTTGCCCATACCGAACCAAAAGCCAAGTTGGGCACCACTTCTGCGCCTAAATCAAACTGGCGGATGGCATAACATAGCCAAAGCAAGACAGGAAATACACAGAAATCCAGCACAACTAAAAAGGCAAGTTTGACTAAGCGGGGGGATTCTACAGCAGGTTCGATAATGAATTTCACGGGATGAGGCTTCTCAATATTTTTTTTACTGAAAATTGTCTATAAACATTAAATAGACAATTTTCAGTTCACACTATTTTTATCAATGTAAAATATATCATTTGGCATATTTTACTCTATTTTCAGTTTAAAGATTAGATGACTCTATCGCACTTCAATAGCCGAATGATGTAAAGCTACAACAACCAACCTAATGCAGCCCTTTGCGCCCTATCGCAAGATGAAGATCATCACTTGAAGGCTGCATCATAAGTATGGCTTAGCCTGCCATCTTTTGTATCACCTGCTGAATTGCCGCAATGGTTTTTGTGATACTGTCATCGCTTAAGTTTGGATGTACCAAGAACATTAAACTGGTTTCGCCCAATTGCTGTGCATGCGCTAAACGCTGTGCAGGACGCCATGCTGTACCATCAAAAGCATGTTCTAAATACACTTCTGAACATGAGCCGCTAAAACAAGGTACATTCAGCGCATTGATTTCCTGCATGATACGATCACGTGACCAACCTGTAGGTAACTGTTCGCTATTGACCTGCACATAGCACTTGTAGTTGGCATGTACATAGTCACTGTCTGGGTAATGCACAGTAAAATATGGACTGTCCTGAAACGCTGCTAAAATGCGCTGTGCATGCTCGGTACGTTTTTGTGTCCATTCAGGCATGCGCTGTAATTGAATACGTCCAATCACGGCTTGCATTTCCATCATGCGCCAGTTGGTGCCAAAAGAGTCGTGTAACCAGCGAAACCCTGGTGGATGCTGTTTGTTATAAATGCTGTCGTAATTTTTACCATGGTCTTTGTAGGACCACATTTTTTTCCATAGCTGTTCATCATTGGTGGTGACCATACCGCCTTCGCCACCTGTGGTCATAATTTTGTCCTGACAGAACGACCATGCACCAATATGTCCAATGGAACCTGCAGATTTACCTTTGTACATCGCACCATGTGCCTGTGCACAGTCTTCAATCACATACAGACCCTTTTCTTTTGCCAGTTGCATAATCGGATCCATATCACACATCCACCCGGCTAGATGGACACAAATAATCGCTTTGGTATTTGGAGTGAGTACCGCTTCAATGGTACGAGCAGATATGTTTTGTGAATCGAGTTCTACATCTGCAAAAATGGGGTTGGCACCTGCTGTCACAATGGAGCTTGCCGATGCTAAAAAGGTGCGTGAAGTGACAATCACGTCATCACCCGTGCCAATGTTCAAGGCTTTGAGTGCAACATCCAAAGCGACAGTACCGTTGGCAAGTGCCACGGCATATTGGGTTTGCGCAAATTGCGCAAATTCTTTTTCAAATTCGCGGCATTCTTGCCCTGTCCAGTAGTTGACTTTGTTGGACAGTAGAACTTGAGATACGGCATCTGCCTCTTGTTGAGTAAAGCTTGGCCATGGTTCAAATGCTGTGTTTAGCATGCTTTATCCTAGAATATTAATTCGTATTCGTCTTAAAAATTAGTTTTTTTCAGCAGTCGCGCAGGGTTGCCGACAACAGTCACATCTGCAGGTACACTTTTAGTCACCACAGCACCCATACCAACCACCGCACCCCGACCAATAATTAAAGGTTGGTCTGGCGTACCTTGTTTTATCATCGCACCCGCACCAATGTAAGCATGGTCATGAATATGAATATTGCCATTACACTGAACACCTGGGGCAAAAGTCACAAAGTCACCAATCACACAATCATGTTCTACATAGCTATATAAGTTGGCATGAAAGCATTTACCAATTTTTATATTTGAGGTAATGCTCACAAAAGGGCTGAGTGCTGCGCCTGCGGCAATTTCAACCTCATCCATCAGTACGACATTATCTGCCTGAACACTCCAGAGCTCAATTGCATCTTGTTCAAGTTGTATTGAAATTTTTTCACGTACTTGACTATTGGCAATCGCAATCAGCACCTGTTTTTGAGTCGCTGGGTGTGCTTTAAATGCCGCATAATTCATAGCACGATGTGAATTGATTATGGTTTCTGCAACTAAGCTATCATCTATAAATACGATTTCAGCAGGATTTCCCAAACGTTTTAATTGGGCTCTTGCTACAGGCATCAAACCACGCCCACAACCTGAAGCACCATAGATACCAAATAATACAGACATTTTAGGCACCTATTTATAGCTTGTTACTTAATACTTTTTTTAAAGAAGTTTCCATTACTTCTAAACGTTCACTCAAGTCTGCTACTTTTTTTCTTAGCAGATTAATTTCGAGAGAATTTATATATCCTAATCTCATCCCTACTTTAGGTAACCAAGAATTATCTGTAGACCAACTAGTTACTCTAATACAATGATCAAGACATTGAATAATAAAATCATTTTGATTAACTTTTTGAATCGTCCCAACAACGCCATTATAAGGCGAATTAAATAATACTTCAGATTTCCAGATTTTTATTTCTAAGTCTTCAAAAAATGTAAAAGCTCCAGGATGAGGGAGTGTAGCGGCTTTAATTAACCGGTCAACTTTATATGCCTCATTTTCCCAATTTATACAACCATCAAAATGAGTACGCTTGCCATTAAATGTGGCCTGCTCTTCAGATTGTTGTGTTCCTTTTAATTTATTATTTTTTATTGCAAAAATTAACTCATCTAAAGCATCTTTTTCTGCAATCAGCAATTTTGCTTCAACACTTTCAGCATCATCGGACTCTTCAACCAGAAATGGTGTCTGAACAAAAATTTGTCCTTCATCAGCATTTTCTGTTAATTCAAAAAAAGTCGCTGCCCCATCCTCACATTTTTCAGTAATCCATGCTAAAGGTGCTCTGCCTCTGCCTTTTGGCAAAGCAGTAGGATGAAAACCGATAGAAAAATTTTTAGCAGCATCAATAATTTTTCTAGATACCAATTGAGACAGACCAACAACAAAAATATAATCTGGGTTTGCTTCTACAATTTCATTTTCAAGATCATTTATCTTTTGAAACGCTTTATAAATATATCCTTTCTTTTGACTATAAGATAAATCTGTCCATCCACTCACTAAAGAATGATCTTTAGGCTCATAACCATAAACGGTAACGTCAGCTATATTTGAATCAAGAAGTTTATCAATTAATAGTTTTGTACTTGTTACTCCACCAATAACTATAAATTTCATTTCACATCCTTTTTAAATTTATCTTCTCCAAAAATAACAACTAATATTGTTTTAAAAACAATTTTTATGTCATTTAAAATGGATAAAGTTTTTACATATTGAATATCGTATTTCCAACGCTCTTCCCAGCTCAAAAAAATATTCCCATTAATTTGAGCTAACCCAGTCATCCCAGGGCGAACTTTAAAACGCTCTTTTGCCCATTCAGGCATTTCTTTATAAGTTATGGTAAGACATGGTCTAGGGCCAACTAGTCCCATATCCCCTTTTACTACATTAATCAGTTGAGGTAATTCATCTATTTTGGTACGACGCATCACTCTCCCAATCCATGTTACCTCTGGATCGGTATTAAAAGTCTGGCTAATTTCTCTATTTTCATTTACGCTCATAGAGCGAAATTTTAAAATTTCGAAAAAACAGCCATTAAGCCCTACTCGTTGTTGTTTATAAAATATTGGCCCCTTGTCACCTAATTTTATAAACAGGGTACAAAGAATTAATATTGGTGATAGGAGTATTAATAAAAATAGAGAAATTATGAGATCTGTTAATCGTTTTAAAGCAACTGTGAATTTCATCGCTGATATTCACCTATAAGTACAAAACCTTCTGCTGCCATACTGCCTATATGTGTTCCTCGAATATGAGCTAGAGATTCCAATGATTTAAGTGAGCGTGGCATATTTGAGGGTTGAACTTGACTTTTATAAGCAGCCATTGCCAATAGTTTTTTTTCTAAAAAACTCTCTATATCAACAAAAATATTAGGTTGAAATGCAGCAACTAAATAAGGTGCCGCTAAATGGGTTTCTGAAAGAGTCTCATAACATAACACTCTCTTTAAATTTTTATTTTTTGATAAATAGGGTCTTAACGCTACCAATGCAGCGTAATTGATTACACCATGATCCTGATGTAAGTCATGCTGAAAGGGAATATATACTTCATCTGGATTAACTTCTTGAATTAGCTTATCCACTTCACCATTCACTTTCCATGTCGGGTAGTGATCTAAACAAGCAGCAGGTAAATTTTTAAATATAACTTGAGTTATACCTAAAATTTCTGCTGCATCTAAACACTCAGTACGAATGCCATCCCATAATGAACTTGGCCATATCGGATGAGTCTCATCACCAGGTCCTGTTAAAATAGCTAATACTACTTCATGTCCTTGGGATGTTAGTTTCGCAATCGTTCCTCCCATACCAATCACTTCATCATCTGCATGAGGGGCTAATATTAAAACTTTCATTACATATTCTCTCAAATTAAACTTTTCGACTAACTTTTTCAAAAATCGTTACAAAGTTTAAGACCCCACTTTCTAAAGATAATTCTTGTAAATAAAAGTTGTGCGCATTTAAGCCCATTTGCAGCTGTTCACTAGCAGACAAGTGATAAATTTTCAAAATAGCTTGCTGAATACTTTCTACATCCTCTGAAATAGCAATACAACCACATTGAGCTTTTTGCACAAGTTCAGCAGCATCTCCAGCTACCGCCATTAATATTGGTTTACCCATTGCCATATATGCTTGCGTTTTAGACGGTACGGTAATCTCAAACAATGGGTCTTTTTTTAAGTGTACTAGTAATAGATTAGATAGCTCTAATACACCTCCAACTTCAGCCATAGGCATACGAGGGATAAAAATCACGTTAGATATATTTTCAACAATTAAACGTTGTTTTAAACGCTCAGTTTCTGTACCACCACCAACAAATACAAATTGAATATCCTTAATATGTTGAACTTTTTTAGCAACCTCTAAAATAGTATCTAAAGCCTGAGCTTTCCCCATATTTCCTGCAAAAACAATATTAAATTTATTTTGCATCAGCTGCTGATATTCAATTTTTGCCGGCTGAGCCTGAGTCAGACCTTGTTCATCACACCAATTATAAATAATGCTAATTTTTTCTTCTGGTACACCACGTTCTGACAGCAGCTTTTTAAAGCCAGGACATAGCACGACAATATGATCAACAAATCTATAGACCAACTTACACACTAAACCAATAAGATTTAAAATTTTAATGTTATTCAGCATGCCTGTTGCTTTTAGGGTATCAGGCCACATATCCTGAATGTCATAGACAACCGGTGTACGTCGAAAAAACTTAATGAAAATAGCAGCTATTCCCACAGTTAATGGGGGATGATAAGCATAAATGACATCGGCTTTTTTGGTCGAAAAAATGCCAAAAAGTATTGCCATAAATGCAAAGCTAATATAGTTAAAAATTCTTTTTAACGCAGAGCTATCATGATTAGGATATAAAGCAACACGTAAAATGGATATTCCATCTACTTCTTCACGTTGATAAAGTTTTAATTTATACCCATCATAAATTTTCCCACCTGGGTAATTTGGAAACCCCGTGAGTACCTGAACATCATGACCTTGTCGTTTTAACTCTTTGGCAAAAGCCAGTCCTTTAAAAGTAGGTTCAGGATCAAACCACTGCGTTAAAAGAAGAATTTTCATATTTTAGTACTTCTTCCATACCACACGGTTAACATAGTCGGTATAGCTTAAAATTATACGTGCCACCTTTTCACTCACGTTTGGCATACTGTAGTCAGCAACTAAACGCAATAATCTTTCTTCGCCACGTGGTTGATGATCTAAAATTTCCAAACCTTGCAAAACACGCTCTGCGGTTAAGCCCACCATCATCACGGCAGCTTCTTCCATCCCTTCTGGACGTTCATGCGCCTGACGCAAGTTCAAAGCAGGGAAATTTAGAATTGAAGATTCTTCATTAATGGTGCCACTGTCTGATAATGTTGCTTTTGCAGAAAGTTGCAACTTATTGTAATCACTAAATCCAAGCGGCTTTAATAATTGAATCAGCGGATGAAACGCAATATTCAGCTCTTCAATACGCTTACGGGTACGTGGATGTGTGGAAACAATCACAGGATACTGATACTTTTCCGCAACTGAATTCAGCATTTGAACCAGGTCTAAAAAGTTTTGATCAGAGTTAATATTTTCCTCACGGTGTGCACTTACAATAAAGTATTGGTGCTCTTTTAAACCTAAACGCTCTAGCACATCTGAAGCTTCAATTTTAGCTTTGTAATGATGCAGCACTTCAAACATTGGACTACCTGTTTTAATTACCTGATCTGCGGGTAAGCCTTCTGACAACAAGTAATCTCGTGCAATCGTACTATAGGTCAAGTTAATGTCAGCGGTATGATCGACGATACGACGATTAATTTCTTCAGGTACACGCATATCAAAACAGCGGTTTCCTGCTTCCATATGGAATGTTGGAATTTTACGACGTTTTGCAGGTAATACGGCCATACAGCTATTGGTATCACCCAACACCAGTAAGGCTTCTGGTTGAACTTGCTCTAATATCTTATCTACAGCAATAATCACATTACCAATGGTTTCTGCACCCGTCGCACCTGCAGCATTTAAAAAATAATCAGGTTTACGGATACCTAAGTCGGTAAAAAAAATTTCATTGAGTTCATAATCATAATTTTGACCTGTATGAACCAAAATATGATCAAAATATTGATCACACACTGCCATTACACGCGATAAACGAATAATTTCAGGGCGTGTGCCCACTACCGTCATTAATTTTAATTTTTTCACAACTTTTACTCTTTAACGGGTTAATGGCATTACATAAGTATCAGGTTTTTCACGATCAAATATTTCATTTGCCCATAACATCACCACCAATTCATCTTCACCAATATTGGTAATGTCATGCGTCCAGCCTGGTACAGTTTCTACAATTCGTGGTTCATCCCCACAAGTTTCAAGCTCATAGAACTCGCCTGTCACTACATGCTTAAACTTAAATAATGCCTTACCTTTAATGACCAAAAATTTTTCTGTTTTGGTGTGGTGATAATGTCCACCACGGGTAATACCAGGGTGTGCGGTAAAGTAAGAAAATTGTCCTGCATCTGGTGTTTTCAGCATTTCGACAAACACACCGCGTTGGTCACCATATTTAGGTACGCTATAGTCAAATTGTTCAGGCTTCAAGAAACTTAGATAAGTCGAATAAAGCGCACGAGTTAAACCTGTACCAACTCGGTCTGTAATTAAGCTCTCACGGGACTGTTTAAAACCAGCCAAAGTTTTTGCTAAATCTCCAACGCTAATTTGATACTCAGGTTGGACTGCAAAAATTTGTTCTACTTGTGCTGTACCTTGAATAATGTCCCAAAATGATTTCACCACATCATCTACATAAACTAGACGAATCATGGCATTTTCATCATGAATTTGAATAGGTAAATCATGAGCGGTGTTGTAACAGAAGGTTGCCACAGCTGAGTTATAATTTGGGCGTGACCATTTACCAAATACATTGGCTAAACGGCAAATATAAACGGCATTGCCCCGTTGCTGATTCAACTCTAATAATACCTGCTCACCACCTAGCTTACTCTGTCCATAGGCACTGTCACGTTCTGCCTGAATTGAAGAAGAAAGAATAACTGGTGTTTGCTTATTAGTCTGTTTGAGAATATCTGCAATTTTTTGCGTAAGTGTGATATTTCCATCTATAAATTCTTGTTCATTTAAAGGGCGATTAATCCCTGCTAAATGCACAATCCAGTCTGCAGCAAGGACAGATTGCTCTAGTTCTGCTGAACTAGAATTACGGTTGAATGGTAAAACTCCTATTTCTGATTTTTCAGACAGAAATTGAATTAAGTTTTTTGCAATAAAGCCGTTAGACCCTGTGACTAAAATTTTCATGTTTAAGCCTCTGGATCTATATACTGACCTTGGGTTAAAGCACGTACGAATTCAAGTTTTAATAATAACTTTTTCATACCTTCAACATCTAAGCGGTCGGTATTATGTGAGTTATAATCTTCAAATTCAGAAATTTTTGAGTCGCCCTCTTCTACATATTTTTCATAGTTGAGGTCACGTTGATCTGCAGGCACTCGGAAGTAATAGCCTTGGTCTATCGCAACCACCATTTCTTCACGGCTAAGCAAGGCTTCATAGGCTTTTTCACCATGACGCGTACCCATAATAGAAACAGGATGTTCTTCTACTTTAAGTAGTTCTTTTAATGCTTGAGCCAAAACTTCAATGGTTGCTGCAGGTGCTTTTTGTACAAAAATATCACCATTTTCACCGTGTTCAAACGCATATAAGACTAGATCAACCGCGTCTTCCAAAGTCATCATGAAGCGGGTCATGTTAGGGTCTGTAATGGTAAGCGGTTTACCTTGGCGAATTTGATCTACAAACAATGGAATGACTGAACCACGAGATGCCATCACATTACCATAACGCGTACCGCAAATTACTGTTTCTAGTTCTTCTAGGTTACGTGATTTTGCTACCATGACTTTTTCCATCATGGCTTTGGAGATGCCCATAGCATTGATAGGATAAACAGCTTTGTCTGTACTTAAGCACACCACACGTTTTACGCGGTTTTGAATGGCTGCTTCCAACACATTTTCTGTACCTAAAACGTTGGTTTTTACCGCTTCCATAGGATGGAATTCGCATGATGGCACTTGCTTTAATGCAGCAGCATGGTAAATGTAGTCTACCCCTCGTGTCGCATTCAGCACGCTGTTATAGTCACGGACATCACCAATATAGAATTTAAGCTTAGATGATTGGTATTTTTTTCGCATATCATCTTGTTTTTTCTCATCACGACTAAAGATACGAATCTCTTTAATATCTGTTTCTAAAAAGCGTTTTAAAACAGCATTACCGAATGAACCTGTACCGCCTGTGATGAGAAGAATCTTGTTTGTAAAATACATATTTAGTCCACTAGAAGTTGCATAATCTTTGAAAGATCATTTTCGATTAATTTCTTTGCACAAGGTAATTCATTTTTTATAGCAGTTACTATGGCAGCTTGTATAGAATCTATACTAATAGGATCAAAAATTAGTGAAGGCTCACAAACTTCATAAGTATAGCTCAGGTCTGATGCTATTACTTTACAACCACCATCTATAGCTTCAGCCAACCCTAATCCAAAACTTTCAGCCAATGAGGGGAATATAAAATACTCATGACACAAATAAAGTACAGTTAATTTTTCTCTATCTATAAAACCAACATTTTTGATCGGATAGCCCACATCAATTTTCTTCTGAATAAATGCACATAGATTTAAATCGGTATCTGGCACAGTAACAGTCAAACTACCTTTATGTACTTCATCATAAGCCAAACAAAAAGATTCGATTAACCTATAATGATTTTTATGAGATGAACTGTTGCTCACATAGAGAAAACTATCCTTTGCTCTATTTATATTATAACAAGAGAAATTTAACTCAGGATAGAAGGGCAACTTGGCTATTTTTTCAGCTCTGCCACTTAAATATTTTTTAGAAAATTCCAACTTAACATTTTCACTTTGCACTAACCAAATATCAGCATTGTTTTTTATACAATTTAAAATATTCTGCTTTATAACGTATGTAAATTTATTTTTAAAAGAAAATCCTTTTGGAATTTCTAAAAAAAGTAGTTGATGAAAATAAACTAGAACTTTAGCTTTTAATCGAATAGTAGGCGGCAAGTTACCAAAACAAATAACTTTATCAAATTTATCTTTATTCTTTTGATAAAAAAAGTGTCGTTCCATTAAAGAATTGGAAATATACTTCTTACGTAAATCAGGAATTTTTTTGAAATAAACTTCGGCTCTACTATCGAACAAATAGAAAACATTTTGGAATATTGACTCTAAGTAATCTACTAAATGCCTGAGTAAGACCAATCCACCACCATTATTAATAAAAACGGAATCAACCAGCAACATTTTCAAGCAACCTTTTTAAATCAACGATAAATTCTTTATCCAAACTCTCAATTGTAAAAACTGGATTGGTATTTAAATTTAATTTTTTTATCGCATTTGAAAAACTTAAAGGATCTGCACTTTCAGAAAATGAAATTAAATCAGAAACTTTTGATTCTTCAATACATCTTATGGGTGTACTTACAACTGGCAGCCCTACACTTAAATATGCTAAAACCTTAGAAGGGAAAGTATAATCAGAGAGGTTATCAGATAGAAATCGGGGATTAATAGCAAAATCACAATTATTAAGGAAATTAATATAATCATCTCCCTTTAAAAATCCTTCATAAACCACATTATTACTTAAATCTTTTTCAACAATATATTGCTTAAGTTTGTTTAGTGCATAATCACTGCCATAGCCTAAAATTGATAAGCTGTATGAATCATCTAAATATTTCATTGCATTTAAAGCTAAATAAATATCTGAAGCGTCTTTCTCAGAAATTAAGCCAGCGTAAACAATTCTTTTTTTATTATTTCGTTTTTTAGTAGATAAGGAATCTTTAACTTCATAATTCCCATAACAAACAACATAGGGTTTAGTATTTTCAATAAAATTTGGCAATAAATCATTCACATATATATATGCATCAGCACCCTTGAGATTTTTAATTTCATTATTAATTTCAGAATCAGATTTACCCCAAGCAGCTTTATAACTCTCCTCTACTTCAATAATTAAATTATATTTTTTAAAAATTTTTATAAATTTAAATAAAAACAGAAGATAATAGCTATGGTAAAAAATCACAGTATCTGTTTTTTTCACTTTAAAAATTAAAATACTAATTATTTGCAGATATAAATATATTTTTGAAAATAATTTAAAACTAGTAGTTCCAACAAAAAAATTATTTTCTAATGAGTCAATTTTAATGCTTTGGCTTTTATGAGTGATATTTTCTTTAGACTCGCCAAGACATATTACATCGATAGCTATATTGTTAATTTTCATACAATTAATAATATAGCTCATTTTATTACTACAACCAGGAAATTCTAAGAAACCATTGGGGTTACTGTTTCCAGTATAATAGCCAAAATAAAATAATTTCATACGTTTCATCAAAAATCAAGTGTTCCTAAAAAAATAGCTTCTCATAATTACAAATGAGAGCAGCAGCAATAAAAAATTATGAAGCTCATTTGCAGAAAAAATAAGACCTTTGAAATAATAAGCAAGCAATGACAAAACTAATAAAATATAAATCAGCTTATTTAATTTCAATAACTTATTATTGAAAACATATAAAAAAACAAAAATCTGGAATACAACACCGACTAGACCGAACATAAATATATCGCGAACAAATCCTATATCAGATGAAAGAGAGTTCTTACCTAAAGTTTCATACCCTTGACCAAATAAAAAGTTTATTGTAGTGCTTGGAAAAACTAACATATCTTTTAAAGCTAAAAAAGTACCGCTTATTTCCCCATTTAATAACAATAACACCTCTTCCATACCAACATTAAAACGTCTCAAAAGTTCACTACCCATATAACCGTTTAAGAAATAAAATAAAATACTGATAAAAAAGGTTGCAAAAACAAAAAAGTAAAATTTATTTATTTTATAAAATTGAAAAATTAAACTTAAATAAAAAATTAAAAAAGATAATACTATTGGAATCGCACCAATTCTAGCATTTAAAACAACACTCAAACCGAACCCAACAGTTAAAATCAAGTAATATAACTTTATATTTATTTTTTTTTCATAAAAAAAGTAATAAAGAGTAAATATAGTATAAACACCCATTAACATAGGTAGACTTGATGTATAGTTCTGTGATAAACCAAACGAACGAACCCCAACTTCATTATTAGCAATATCTAATAACATAGTATCTTCTTGTCTTGCCGCACTTAAAATAAACTCTCTTAACTCTGGGGAAATAATTGTGAATATTACAATTACAATTTGAATAACACCAATATTTATTAAAAACTTAATAAATAAATTAAAATCAAATCCATAGGTTTTTTTATAAACACACACAATAGTAAAAGAAATTAGCAAAGCCATTAGTAACAAAAGCAGGGTATATGCCCTATACAAAGCATCCTCATTAAATAAGAAATACAAAATTAAACAATAAAAAATCATAAAAAAAATATAAGAGATTAGAATAAATACCCTTTTATTTGATATAAAAAAAACTAGCTTATTAAAATTAAACAAAAGATAGATTAATGACACAACAAAAAGAATGTATATTAAATTAAAATCAAAAAAAATGGTTGGATTAAAAATAAATAAAAAAGCAAAAACATATAGAAAAAAATTATTTAAATACTTAAAGTTTACCATAATATTTTTTCCAGTAAAAAACAATCCTAAATATTGCCTTAAAATAGTATATATCAAACTTACTTAGTGATTTAAAACCACCTTTAACAGCATACTTCTTCGTTTTACTATAAGAAGAAAAGTATATAAATCGCCTATAATTCCAACATAAAATAGCTTCATTATATAATTTATGGTGTTTAAACTTTTCAATAGTTACTCGATGAGAGTTAGACACATCTAAGCGCATTACTGGTCTACTTCTCTCCCCTCCTATTGCGGAAGGAGAGCGATAATAATACAACTTACAATCTAAAATCCCCACATTATAAAATTCTAACAGTCGCAAATAAAGATCATAATCTTCTGCTGTTATACTTTCATCAAACCCCCTTAGCTCATCTCGCAAGATTTTCAAATTATATAATCCAGTTACTGGTAAATGTACTTTAAATGTAAAAACATCATTAAATTGTATGTTCTCATTTAAACCTAAATTATACCGTAATGTTTGATCATTCAATACGTTATTCAAATCATCTACAACAAAAGACTTTGTTATACAAAATTTTTTATCATTATTATTTTGTAAGTAATTAGCTTGAAAAAAAATCTTATCTTTATGATAATAATCATCCGAAGCTAAAGGAGAAAAATATATCCCCTCACACCACTCCAATGCCTCATTTAATGTTGCGCTCAATCCTTTATTCGATCTATGTCGGAATTCAAACCGAATAAACCTTTCTTGGCAAGCTGGGATCATTTCTTTTATCTTTTCTACCGAACCATCCTTTGAACCATCGTCGATAATAATTAGCTCGATATTTTGATAAGTTTGATTAATTACACTTTGAATACTATCTTGTACAAAGCTTTCATGGTTATAACAAGGAATAACCACTGAAACCAATGGCTGATTACTCTGATTCAATTTAACCTCTTTGACTCTCTAAAGTCCCAAATATAAAATAGCTCATAACCAGCCAATACAAAGCATAATTTACTAAATGAGCAATTGAAACACCTTCAAAACCGAAGAGCTTAGTAAATAAATAAGTCAATCCTACAGAGGACAAAGCAAATAGTATTTCTGTAGTGACAAACAGCTTTGTCATTGCCTTAGCTAACATAAGATAAGCCAAAATCCAGCTGCCTATTTTAAGCGAATCGCCTATCATTTGCCATAAAAACAAATCTCGCATAGGCATAAATGCTTGACTAAACAACAGTGCAATAATCCAATCACGTAATAAATAGACACTCAAACCACCAACGACCGCCAAAGGAAAAATAAACTTATAACCTGAATACACTTCTTTTTTTATTTCATCCAAATGTGTCAGTTCGGCCAATCTAGGTAAATAATATACCCCCAATGTAGTGGTAACCAACATCAAATATGCTGCACTTAAGCGAATCATCGCTTCCCAATAGCCTGCGTAATTTAAACCAAACTCTTGAGATAAATAAGAACGGATTACCATTTGAGACAACGGCACACAAATTGCACCAACAAGTGCCATAACCGCAAAAGCCGCAAAATTCTTAGCAATTTGTGGCTCGATTCGTCCAAATAAATATGAAATTTTGAACCAATTGGCTTTATAGCATAAAAACAGCGTTACAAAAAAAGCAAGAGATTGATAAATGGATAATGCAACTAGAGCACCATATAAATGATATTGAACAGCTAAAACACTCGTTACTAATAAAGACAGTACACTACCTGCAATATTTGCAGTGACCAACTTTAAAATTTCCTTTTTCCCATTCAAAATTGCTAAAAAAAGTGCATTTAAGTTAAATAAAACTAAAAAAACCGCAAACCACGCAAAAACAGATTGATATTCAACAGTTTGAAAAATATAAATTGACAACTGTTTTTGATAAATTAGAATAATTATTGAAAAAAATAAACTAAAAATAAGAACTGAACTGCCTGCAGCTTTCCAAATTGCTCTTTGCTTAGTTTCATCCTCATGATATTCAGCAGTATATTTTATTACTGCTGTATTAATCGCGCTTCCTGCAAAAGTTGTGACCATTTGTATAAAGTTTTGAAACTGCCCAATTGCGGCATAGCCTGCAGGACCAACATATACAGCTAAAATTTTATTCAAAATAAACATTGTAGCTATTTTAATTAAAACAGCCACCCCGTTTAATGCGCTCGTCTTTAACAGATTCATTACTTTTAAGCTTGAAATTGATTACATAAAGTGATAATTCTTTCTGCATCTACTGCAGACAGTGTCGACCCCATAGGTAAACTTAGTACTTCAGTATGTATCTGCTCAGAAATAGGATAACTTAAATTATTCCATTCTTTATACGCTTGTTGTTTATGTGGTGGAATTGGATAATGGATTAATGTTTGAACACCATGATTTAATAGATACTTTTGTAAAGCTTCACGATGCTTTGTACAAATTACAAATAAATGCCAAACATGTTGAGTATAGGTTTCTGCATTAACTTCCTTCAATGGGAGTTGAATTAGAGGATTTTTGATTCCATTTAAATATAAGCCTGCAATGTGACGTCTATGCTGAGTTTCTTCCTCTAAGTATTTGAGCTTAACATCTAACATCGCCGCTTGAATTTCATCTAAACGGCTATTTACGCCTGGTACTAAATTTTTATACTTTTCATGCGAGCCATAGTTACGCAATGCTTTTAACATGGTCGCTAATTCTGCATCATTGGTCGTGACTGCTCCTGCATCACCTAGTGCACCTAAATTTTTTCCAGGATAAAAACTAAAACCTGAAGCATCGCCCCAGTTTCCTGCTTTTTTACCTTGTATTTGTGCCCCATGACTTTGTGCGGAGTCTTCTAAAACCAATAAATTGTGTTGTTCAGCAATTTGCATAATTTCTGGCATTTCTGCCAATTGCCCATACAAATGGACAGGTAAAATCACTTTGGTTTTAGCCGTTATTGCTTCTTTTATTTTTATAGGATCAATATTGTAGGTAGAAATATTTGGCTCAACTAAAACTGGCGTCAAGTTATTTGCTGTGATAGCGAGAATACTGGCGATATAGGTATTCGATGGAACAATAACTTCATCTCCATCTTTAAGTTTACCTAATTCTTTCCATGCGCGCAGGGTGAGAATCAGTGCATCAAGGCCATTGGCCACGCCAATACAATGCTTGGTGCCACAATAAGCTGCAAACTCTGACTCAAATGCCTTCAGTTCAGTACCTTGAATATACCACCCTGAGTCGATGACACGGGTAGCTGCTTCAATCAGTTCTTGGCGATATTCTCTATTGGCAGCTTTTAAGTTTAAGAATTCAATCATTTAGCAAAACCCATGTTTCTTTTACACTATTAATACAGCCAATGGACTGCTTATAGTCATTCAACCCAGAAGAAACAACACCGTCTTCACTAGAAGGTCCAATATCTAGATACTCATAGCCTAGATCCCTGTATACTTTTACGAGCTCAAATGGTAAATAATACATTGCTTTATATCTTTCACCATCACCTGTTGCACCCCAGTATATTACTTGAGCTACTTTCTTTGTTACATCAAACACAATTGCTGATGCGACAGGGTTATCATTTTTTTTGACCAAGAAGAATCTTGCTTTTGCTGGTCCTTCCGCTGTTCTTATCACTTGATCCCAACACATACGAAGAGGATAACCTTTTGACGCTCTGTTCTCAGCAATTACATCATAAACAGTTTTTTTTTCGGATAAACTTAAAGCTTCTGAAAAAACAAACATATTCTTTCGTGCGCTTCTTATTGCTTTTTTTGCAGATGAAAACAAGCTCTCCTCATCAAAATTAAGGAGATCAAAGTGAGAGTTTATATCCCTACTCTGAATTCTGGAACCTGAATCTTGGAGCGCAAAGGAAAATTTAGTTACCGATGACATATCATAAAAAAAAGGAGGCAAAACAAACTTTGCATATCTTAACTCTGATAACTTTAGTTTTTCTTTTAGGTTTTGCAACAAGCCTAGATATTCAGAATATTTAACATTACTTGTTGACATTCTACAAAAGGAAAATGGCGCACTGAATGGTGCCAGCAAACCGTCACCCACTTTCCCAAAGAACATATGTAGTTTACCATACCTGTGAACATAAACATATTCACATTTACTCAAATTAAATTTAGTGAAATCTTTAGAAGAGAACAGCATGTAGCTATCTTCAAATAGGTTTTCATCAATATCATTGCATGCTGTGGCAAAGTTGTTTTCTATCATAAAGTATCAAGCCTCATTACAACGCACTTATCTTCTATACCTGTTTCTGAGAAACCATATTTACGATACAGCATGTAGCTATCTTTAAATAGGTTTTCATCAATATCATTGCATGCTGTGGCAAAGTTGTTTTCTATCATAAAGTATCAAGCCTCATTACAACGCACTTATCTTCTATACCTGTTTCTGAGAAACCATATTTACGATATAGACGAATGGCTCTTTCATTGGATACAGCAACTTTTAAATTAATTTTTTTTAATCCTAAATCTTTTGCTTTTTGAATACAGAGATTGATAATTTCTTTACCATGACCATACCCCCAGTATTTTTTATCTCCAATGTAGCCCCAATACTCTCCTTCATTAGCAGAGATATTTTTTAAACCACACGCTCCAACTTTGACTCCATCAATCGAAACTCCATAAATAAAATATCCACTTCTGGATTTAATATTTTTAAAAAAATTCAACTGCTCTTTCTTTGTAAAGTCTGGAGTCATAGTTAGCTCTTTAATCTCAGGGTCACTCAGCCACAACCAAGATAACTCTAAAAATTCTTCGGTGTATTCAACTAACGATAGCATTTCTGAATCTCTTTTAAGAAAACATCATAATCACGAATATAGTCGCTTTCATCATAATGCTCACTTGCCAACACAAGCAAAACACAATCTTCTGAAAAATTATGCATTTCATGCCATACCATAGGTGGTATTTTTAAACCTTGATTCGGCTTGCACAATACAACCTCTTGCTTTTCCTTACCACTATCCATCAACATTTTACAACTTCCTTGAATACAAAAAGCAATTTGTTGTAGTTGTCTATGTGCATGAAATCCACGTGGAACATCAGGCTGAGCGCCAAAAATATAATAAAGCCTTTGAATATTGAATGGGATATTCTTATTAGCTTCAGCAACAACAAGGCTACCACGGTGATCACCTAAATCAGGTAATTCAACCCACTCTATAAGGTTCATATTTATTCACTCACCAAAGAAATGAGATATTGACCATAATCATTTTTACTCATGCTCTGACCAATTTCTAAAACCTGTTCTTTACTCAGCCAACCATTATTCAAGGCAATTTCTTCTAAACACGCCACTTTATAGCCCTGACGTTTTTCAATAGTCTCTACAAACTGCGCTGCCTCAAGTAAACTTGCATGTGTGCCTGTATCCAACCAGGCAAAACCACGTCCAAGCAATTCTACATTTAAATCACCACGCTCTAAATACATCTGATTAACTGTGGTAATTTCTAATTCTCCACGCTCAGAAGGCTTCACTTGTTTCGCAATTTGAATCACATTATTGTCATAAAAATACAAACCTGTAACTGCAAAGTGAGATTTAGGCTGCTTTGGTTTTTCTTCTAATGAAATGGCACGTTTTTGTTCATCAAATTCGACCACACCAAAACGCTCAGGATCTTTCACCTGATAACCAAATACCGTTGCACCTTTTTGACGGGTAACCGCCTGTCGAAGCATAGGTGTGAAGCCTTGACCATAAAAAATATTGTCGCCAAGCACTAAGCAAACATTACTGTCCCCAATAAAGCTTTCACCAATAATAAATGCTTGTGCCAAACCATCAGGGCTAGGTTGGACGGCATATTCAAGCTGAATTCCAAATTGAGCGCCATCACCTAATAAACGTTTAAAACCATCAATATCTTCAGGAGTACTAATAATGAGTACTTCTCGAATACCTGCAAGCATTAATACTGAAAGCGGGTAATACACCATTGGCTTGTCATAAATAGGCAACAATTGCTTAGATACCCCTTTGGTAATCGGATATAAACGTGTACCTGAACCGCCTGCTAAAATAATACCTTTTGTTGTATTTGACATTATGAATTTACACCCAATCTTTCGCGTTGGTAACTGCCATCTTGCACTCGATGGCACCAGTCTAAGTTATTTAAATACCACTCTACCGTTTTACGGATTCCAGTTTCAAAAGTTTCTGCAGGCGTCCAACCTAATTCATTTTGAATTTTTGTGGCATCAATCGCATAGCGTAAGTCATGACCAGGGCGGTCTTTTACAAATGTAATCAGTGATTCATAAGTTTGACCATTGGCTTGTGGCTTTAACTCATCCAAAATTTTACAAATGGTTTTAACCACTTCTATATTCTGCTTTTCGTTATGACCACCAATATTGTAGGTTTCACCCACTACACCTTCGGTTACCACTTTATATAAAGCACGTGCATGATCTTCTACAAATAACCAATCCCGAATTTGCTGACCATCCCCATATACAGGTAAAGGTTTAGCATCCAGTGCGTTTAGAATCACCAATGGAATTAGTTTTTCTGGGAAATGGTAAGGTCCATAATTATTTGAGCAGTTGGTCACAATGACAGGTAGACCATAAGTTCTGTGCCAAGCACGGACTAAATGATCTGAACTGGCCTTAGAGGCAGAATATGGAGAACTTGGCGCGTATGAAGTTGTTTCTGTAAACAGATCAGTCGTACCTTCTAAGTCGCCATAAACTTCATCCGTTGAAATATGATGAAAGCGAAAGTTTTGTTGTGCTTCTGGGTTAAGACCCATCCAATATTTTCGAGCGGCCTCTAATAAAGTATAAGTTCCCACAATATTAGTTTGAATAAATGCTGCAGGACCATCAATTGAGCGGTCTACATGCGACTCTGCAGCCAAATGCATAATTGCATGAGGTTGAAATGCATCTATTGCAGCTGCAATTTGTTCTGTATCACAAATATCAATTTGTTTGAACTCATAGTTCGAGTGTTGATCAATTTCTTTTAACGACTCTAAATTACCCGCATAAGTCAATTTATCTATATTCAGAACTTGGTTATTGGTGTTTTGAATAATATGGCGGATGACAGCTGAACCAATAAATCCTGCACCGCCAGTCACTAAAATTTTCATAATTTCCTTTTGTTATAAGCGAATATCTACATCTGTATGATTTAAAATATATTTTAAATCGTATAAAACATATTTTTCTTTTGCCACTGCTTTAAACTTATCTATAGACATCTGCTTAAATTGATCATGCGCAACTGCTAAAACAATGGCATCATATTTAGCGTTCGCCAAACTAGCAACAGGGTCTATACCATATTCCTTTGCTGCGTCTAACGGATCCACCCACGGGTCATAAATATCTAAATCTAAATCATATTCTTTTAAAGCTTTAACCATATCTACAATTTTAGTATTGCGAATATCAGGACAGTTCTCTTTAAAACTTAAGCCCATCACTAAAATTTTTGAGCCAACCACTTGTATACGTTGCTTCACCATCTCTTTAATCAATTGTGTTGCAACATATTCACCCATACGGTCATTTAAACGACGTGCCGCTAAAATAATTTCTGGATGCAAGCCTAAAGATTGGGCTTTATGGGTTAAATAATACGGGTCTACCCCAATACAGTGCCCACCGACTAAACCTGGACGGAAAGGTAGAAAATTCCACTTAGTTCCCGCAGCCTGTAAAACCGCTTCAGTATCAATACCCAACTTATTAAAGATCACGGCTAATTCATTAATTAAAGCGATGTTCACATCCCGTTGGGTATTTTCAATGACCTTAGCTGCTTCAGCCACTTTTATACTCGGTGCTTTATGTGTACCTGCAGTCACAATCAGTTGATAAACTGCATCGACAAAGTCTGCAACTTCTGGAGTAGAACCCGAAGTCACTTTTAAAATATTGGTCACACGGTGCAGCTTATCGCCCGGGTTAATCCGTTCTGGGCTATAGCCTGCAAAAAAATCCTGATTAAACTTTAATCCAGACACTTGTTCTAAAACTGGAATACAGGCTTCTTCGGTAGCACCTGGATATACCGTAGACTCATACACCACCACATCGCCTTTTTTAAGTACTTTCCCAATACTGGTAGAGGCTTTAATGAGCGGGGTCAAATCGGGTTGTTTAAACTCATCAATTGGGGTTGGGACAGTCACAATAAAAAAATTGCAGCTATTTAAGTCATCTAAATTGGCAGAATAAGTCAATTGCGTCGCTTGTTTAAGTTCTTCTGACGACACCTCTAAGGTATGATCTTGTCCGCTTTTTAATTCTTGTATACGTTTTTGCTGAATATCAAAACCCACCACAGGCAACTGCTTACCGAATTCAACCGCTAGGGGTAACCCGACATAGCCTAAACCAATAATGGCAATTTTTAGGTCTGAAAGCTGTAGCATTTGAGCGCCTTTAAATTTATATCTGTATTTTATAAAGAATGAATCTTTCGGCAGGAATACTAGCAGAAATTTATCAAATTTCTATTATGATTTGTGCTCAAATTCGTTGAAAGATGCATCAGTGTATAGTTTTTGTGACTATTCAATTTTTTTAATTTAGATTAAATTCACAATTTGGGATTTTTATCATTTTTTTCGCAAGGAATTTGACAGAATCTGCAAAATGATTACAAATTGCTATGTACCTATTTGACAAGTTCGGTAAGATGGTCGGAATTGATTTAAATATTTTAATAAATTAAAAATGGAATCTCGCGTGCGACACTTTCAACTGGCTGTTTTAATGGCATGTGGCATTGCCGCCACTGGCTGTGCTGTGACCTCTGGCTTACAAACCTATGACCTACCTACACAAGGTGCGTACAAAACAGACCAAGGGGCTCAAATAACGGTCGTTCAGCTAACACAGGACAATTTACCTAGCCACTTGCTCAATAATATTCAGAGTGTAAATTCTACCTATCATTTATTTAACAATAAGCAACACATTTACCGTTTAACTGCAGGTGATGTACTTTCAATTCAGCTTTGGGCTTATCCTGAGATTACACCACCTATCCAAGATATTAGTAATATCAAAGCGGCTGGCTATCCAATTGACCCAAATGGCAATGTATACTTACCTCTACTTGGACAAGTCAAAGTTGCGGGCAAAACGCTGGCTGAAACCAACCAATATTTACGCTCACAATTTTCGCGCTATTTAAAACACCCAGATGTAGTTGTGCGCGTTCTTTCTTATGAAGGACGCCGCTATTTTGTAAATGGTCAAGTCATGCGTAGCGGTCAGTACACATTAAACGACCAACCTATCAGTGTTTATACAGCTTTGGGACAAGCAGGTGGCGTAAATACTGAAACAGGTGATAACACCAATATTCAACTGATCCGACAAGGGCAAACCTATCACTTAAATGCTGTAGAACTAGAAAAGCAAGGGTTGTCTTTGCACAACTTACTTATTCAGCCCAATGACACAATTTTTGTAAATGCAAAACAAAATCAAAAGCTATACGTTATGGGTGAGTCAAATAAAAGCCAGGCACTTACTTTACGTGATCAAGGCATGACCTTAAGTGATGTATTGGGTGAAAGTGAAGGTGTTAACCCTTATTCTGCAAGTGCTGCACGTATTTTTGTGATGCGCACAGATTTAAGCACTAAAACCTCTACAATTTATCATTTGAACTTAAGCAGCTTAGGCAATTTGGCTTTAGCCAATCAATTTCAGATGCAAAAAAATGATATTGTATATATCGATGCAACGGGGCTCACACGCTGGCAACGTATCATGAATCAAATTGTGCCTTTCTCGAGTGCACTTTACACATTTGACCAGTTAGGTAAATAGCATGCAAATTCAAAATGTTTTGGTTGTATGCATTGGAAATATATGTCGTAGTCCAATGGCTGAATATTTTCTAAAAAACAATCATCCCAATTTAAATATTGAGTCTGCAGGTCTCTCTGCAATGTCTGGACATTCGGCAGATGCAAAAGCTATACACTGTATGGATCAACTGAATATTGATATGCGTCCACACATTGCCAGACAAATTACTGCCGAAATGATTAAAAAATCAGATTTAATTTTAGTCATGAGTAATAATCAAAAAAAACATCTTGAGCAAACTTGGTCTTTTGCCAAAGGAAAGGTTTTTCGTTTAGGGCATTGGCAAAATCAAAATGTGCCCGATCCTTATCAACATGATCAAGCTTTTTTTGATGAAACTTGTCGCAACATTCAAAAATACGTTTCTGATTGGCAATCCCATTTTTAATTTTTAGCAGTTTTATTTCATGAATTCGAATAGCACACCTCAAGACGATACCATTGACTTAAAAGAATTATTCTTTTCTTTGCTGTCGCAATGGAAGCTCATTGCTCTATGTACACTCCTTAGCCTCGTTTTCGCTCTCCTTTACTTAAAAGTAACGCCAAATGTTTACTCAACGGATGCTATGATTCAGGTTGAGGACGCTAAAGGTGCTGGTGCGGCAGCTCTTTTAGGGGATTTAGGAAGCGCACTACCTGGAGGAGTGGGTGGAAAGTCAGCTGCAGATGCGGAAATTGAAATCTTAAACTCGCGCAAAGTGCTCGGACAAACCATACAAGACTTAAAGCTAGATATTCGCATCACCGATGAACAAAATAGCTTGACGCATCGTTTGCTCAACACAGTTCAAAGTAAAGTTATCTATAAAAATAATGTTGTGACTTGGCAAGATAAAAAAAATGTATTTGTTATTCAATCTTTTGATGTGCCTAATTTTTATCTAGATAAAAAACTCACATTAAACTTTACCAATGGACAAGATTTTAGCCTGTCTTATAAAAAAGATGTTGTATTTAAAGGAAAATTAAATACGATCAATCAAAGCCTAGATCAGAAAGGTTTATGGAAAATTCAAATTTATGCGAAAAACCCTATATCGCATGATTTTTCAGTCACTAAATTATCTATGCCTTCAGCCGTACAATGGATTAAAAAAGATTACGGCGTAGCGGAAAGAGGTAAAAACTCTGGTGTGATTGGTCTTAACTACAATGGTGAAGATAAAGAACATATCACACAAGTACTTAACCACATCTTAAATATTTACCAAGCACAAAATATTGAACGTAAATCACTGGAATCGGCTCAAACATTGAGCTTCCTTGAAAAGCAACTGCCTGAGTTAAAACAACAACTCGAAGACTCTGAAATTAAATTTAACCGTTTCCGAGAACAATACAACACAATTGATGTAACACAAGAAGCGGAGTTAATGCTAAAGCAGAATGTTGAGCTGGAAAAATTAAAAATCCAACTACAACAGCAACAAGCAGAACTCTCTTCAAAATATACGCCTGACCACCCATTAATGTCAGCAATTAACGCTCAACTTTCTGAAATTAACAAAAAAACTTCGGAAATGACTCAATCCATTAAGCGTTTACCTGAAACCCAGCGACTGTACTTACAACTGTACCGCGATGTTAAAGTAAATACTGAGTTATACACCGCGTTATTGAATAGCTATCAACAACTCAAAATTGCCAAAGCAGGTGAAATTGGTAATGTCCGCATTATTGATACTGCAATTGAACCTGTAAATCCAATTAAACCTAAAAAGCTCATCACATTAGTACTTGCTATTTTTGTAGGTGGCTTCTTGGGCACATTATTAGCCTTACTACGTAACATGTTGCGCTCAGGTATTAAAGACTCGAATCAAATTGAAAATGAACTGGATTTACCTGTTTATGCCACTGTACCACATTCACCTGTGCAAGAAAGCAATATTAAAATTCTGAAAAAGAAAAAGAATATTCCTATTCTTGCGGTTAAAAATAGTGATGATATTGCCATTGAAAGCTTGCGCAGCATGCGTACTGCCATTCACTTTGCCTTAAGCAGTGCCAAAAACAATATCATTATGATTTCTGGCCCTGCACCAGAGTTGGGTAAATCTTTTATTTCAAGTAACTTAGCGACTATTTTGGCGCAAAGTGATAAGCGCGTATTATTGATTGATGCCGATTTACGTCGTGGTTATATGCACAAATACTTTAATTACGACCCTAAGCCTGGCTTAACCGAATACCTGAATGGTCAACAAGAGTTAGGCAGTGTTGTGCGCAATACTGAAGTTGAAAATTTAAGCTTCATCAGTCGCGGCAAAAGCCCTGCTAATCCGTCAGAATTGTTAAGCACGCAAAAATTTGCAGACATGCTCACGCACTTGTCGAGTCAGTTTGACCATATTCTGATTGATACCCCGCCAGTTCTTGCCGTCACTGATGGGATTATTATTTCACAATATGCGGGTGTGAATTTGGTTGTGGCACGTTATGCCAAGACGCAAATGAAAGAGCTTGAAATGACTGTTAACCGCTTTGAACAAGCTGGCGTGAAAGTCAACGGCTTTATTTTGAATGATATTCAACGTGAAGCGGGTGGCAGTTATGGTTATAACTATGCTTATGCCTATAAAGCCAATAAGAATGAGGATTGATTTATTCAATCTAACCTTTTTGCTGGTGCTAGGCTTCCTCCACTGTCAAAGATGAGCTATAAGGCAAAAGCCACCAACGTTAAAATCCCTCCTAACCTCCCTTTAAAAAAGGGAGGAATGTTTCATTACAAAGCCTCTGCTTGTGCTAGCCTCCCCTTTGAAAAAGGTGAGCTATATGCTCGTGCTAGCTTCCCCCTTTGAAAAAGGGGGATGGAGGGGGATTAAAAAAATCTAAAAAGATGAGCTATGTATGTCACAAGAAAGCTAATTAAAAATAAACCACTTTTTAAAACAAAGAATAAAAAACCATGCAACCCTATAACAAAAATTTAAAATATAACGCACGACAGTTAAGAAACAATATGACCGAAGCAGAACAAAAACTCTGGTTACGACTGCGTCAAAAACAACTCTTGGGCTTACAGTTTTACCGGCAAAAGCCTATTCTGAATTTTATTGTAGATTTTTACTGTCCTGCGGCAAGTTTAATTATTGAATGCGATGGCAGCCAACATTTGAACGAAAAAGGCTTAAAGTATGATTTATTACGTGATCAGGCTTTAACACAGTTAAATTTAACGGTGTTAAGATTTAACAATTTACAAATTTTGCATGAACTCGATGCAGTCGTCCAAACGATTGAAAATGTGATTTTAAGTCAACACGCTGATAATCCCTCCTAGCCTCCCTTTAAAAAGGGAGGAACATTCATTACAAAGCCCTTACTTGTGCTAGCCACCACCTTTTACAGAAGAGTTTTCTGTTGAAATTTACAACAATACTCAACAATTCACATTGCAAAAATCCACTCAAAAACCTATCTTGGTTACAGTTATAAACGCTGAGAATATATAAGCATGTTTGCACCCAAAGCGCTGCTGGCGACACTGGCATTAAGCTCCTCCTTAACCTTTGCCCAAGGCATTGTCTTAAATGACCAAAACTTACGTACCGATTTAAACTGGCTAAATCAGCAAGGCGTGATTCAAATTAGTACGTCAACTTGGCCTATGAGTGGTGATGAAATTCAACGTGCACTTTCTCAAGCCAAAGTCAGCAACAACAATCATCAAAAAGTCATCGATGCAGTGGTGGCACACTTAAATGCCAATAACCAACTGCTCAAAGCCTCACTTTTTGCAGAAACAGATCAAAAAAATATTCCACAAGCCTTTGGCGACCAACAAAAAGCGCAATATCAAGCAGGTTTGGAACTCAATGCAGGCAATCAAAACTGGGATGCTAAAATTAGGGTCAATGCAGAAAAAGATCCACAAATTGACAACGATCAAGATGTCAATGTTGAAGGTTCGTATATTGCAGCCAAACTTTGGAATCAATGGCTCATTGCAGGGCAAATTCCAACCTACTGGGGGCCTGCACATGACGGCAGTTTAATTCGTGGCGATGCTAGCCGCCCAGTATACGGCGTAACTATGCAACGTGCTGAACAACAAGCTTTCAGCAACAAATGGTTGTCATGGATTGGTCCATGGCAATATCAAGCCTTTGCAGGTCAGTTACATGATTATGATGCTGTACCCGATGCCAAATTGATTGGTTTACGTGTCACTGCACAACCGCTACCCTATTTGGAATTGGGTGCATCACGTGCCTTTCAATGGGGGGGTGAAAATCGTCCAGAAAGTTTTGACTCATTTTGGGATGCGGTGATTGGTAAAGATAATGTGTATGGAGATACTCCTAACCCATCTAACCAAGTGGCAGGCTTTGATGCACGCTTAAACCTACAGCCCTTGCTAGAAGTGCCAATGGGTGTTTATGCACAATATGCAGGTGAAGATGAAGCAGGCGGCTTACCTTCAAAAAAAATGTATTTGGCTGGGATAGATTATTCATCAAGCTATCAGAATATGCCGTTCCAACTCTATACCGAATGGGCTGACACCCGTACCAACGGTAATGCACAAGGTATCACTTATAATCACAGCACCTATACCGATGGTTTCTACCAACATGGCTATCCTTTAGCGCATGCTATTGGCGGTGATGGACAAATGATTTCAGTCGGTGGTGATATCCGTCTAGACCGCCTAAACCGAGTCAATGCACGTATGCTGTTTGCCAAATTTGATCAGGCGGCTAATCGACGTGCGAGAGGTGAAACCAACCAAGCTTTCCCAGAAAAAGATCAGTTAAAAGCTTTGGATTTGACTTGGACACACTATTTACGCCCAGATATTCCACTTAAACTGAATGGCTGGATTAGCGATTCAGATATCCATGGCAATGATGGTGGTGCATCGATTGGCATTGAATTTCCTTTAGAAAAAGGGCTGTTTTCTTATTAAGTCTACCCGCTAGACCGAAATACTTCGTGGATGAGATCGACACCGATTTCATCCATTTTTCTGAGATTAAAAATTCAGCGCCACTCAATTATTTAACGCAAAATTTCAGGCAACGCCTTATAACTACCGCTTTTGCTTAATTCAATTTTCATTTTTTGCAGCATTTGATACGGTTGCTGCTGCACAAACATATTCACAAAACTTAAAGGAATCGAGCCCTCAGGGTTAGCATAGCCATAGGTACTGACTTTGACTTTTTGATTGCCCAGTTTTTGAAAGGTCCAGTCGCCTTCGTAATCTTGAATACGCACATAATCTGGGTTCAAGGGATAGCCCCCCTCAATAGCTTTATTTTGAATACTAACCATACCTTGCACATCTTTACTCATTTTGCCTTTGACCACCAAATCACGATCTTTTAGTGGAAAAGGAAAATCCAGCACCATATACAGTAAGAACTCACCTTTTTGGTCATCGCGTGACAAAACTTTGACACTGCCAACATAAGGCACCCATTTCACGGCATGATCAACATCTAAAATTAAGGCAGCAGCTTTTTCTAAAGGTACATTGAAGGTGGTTTCGGCCTTATACACAAACACAGGGCTAGACTGCTGTTGGAAGGTCCAGACTTTAATATTGTTTTTATGAATACTCAGTTTGGCATGTTCAATATTTTGTGCAGAGGCCGCACAAATACAGGTGCTTAACCCAAGCATCAGCAGAGATTTTTTCATTTTATTTTGCATCTTATTTTAGTTTTAAATCGGGTCTGATGCGTCATCATCCATGACATCAGACCCTAGTTTTAGCGGTAGATTGAAAATTGTTCAAGTAGTTTTTATCTATTTCGGATTCCTGCGCAGTTTTTAAACCTGAATATCGTTAAATCCAAGAACATCTTTCATATCGTATTTACGCGCTTCGCGTCCCACCACCCACGCTGCAGCACGCACGGCACCTGCAGCAAAGTTCATGCGGTTGGTGGCTTTGTGTGTAATTTCCACACGCTCGCCATCGGCAATAAACATCGCGGTATGTTCACCCACAATGTCGCCACCACGAATGGTCTGGAAACCTATACTTTTACGCTCACGTGGCCCTGTGTGTCCTTCGCGGCAGTAAACAGCGTCTTGTTTTAAATCACGACCTAAGGTTGCTGCAATGGCCTCGCCCATCATCAATGCCGTGCCTGATGGTGCATCGACTTTATGACGATGATGCGCTTCAATCACTTCAATATCTACACTATCACCAAAGACTTTGGCTGCCAATTCCAGCAGTTTAATAGATACGTTTACCCCAACTGAATAGTTGGCGGCATACACCACTGGCGTCTGTTGAGCCGATTCTTCTAAGAGTGCTTTTTGTTCATCATTCATGCCTGTGGTGCCAATCACAATCGCCACGCCTGCTTCACGACAAAGTTTTAAGTGCTGTGCTGTGGCGGCGGGTGCGGTAAAGTCGATTACGACATCACAGTCAGCTAATACTTGTTCTAGGCTGCCCACGACTTTCACACCGAGTGTACCCACACCTGCCAGCTCTCCCGCATCTGTCCCCAAGAGACTGCTTTCTGGGCGTTCGACTGCGGCTGCCAATTGGTAGCCTGCTTCTTGAACGGCTTGAATTAAGATGCGCCCCATACGGCCGCCTGCACCTAATACACCAATGCGTGGAGTTGCTGACATAGCATATTCCTAAAATAGATTCTAAATTGTGCTTACTATAGCAAAACTCGCTGCCTAGACTAAGTTTGTCAGCCAAGTTTCTGGGTTTATTTTTATCGGAAAGCAACTGTGACAGTATGCTAAAGGTCACTTTAAATGCCACTGGCAAACTTTTATCAAAGCGATGCTAAAAATTTATCTGAAAATGCTCATTTTTTGTTTTTATTTCACAAATTTGCAAACTTGTATGCGCAGACTAGCCTGCACGAATGATAACAACTGCAAAAATTAAAGGGGATTTACATGCATTCGAAGAAAATTGTATTGGCATTATTGTTGGGCATGAGCACAGCATCCGTATTTGCAGAGCCTGCACTTCAAGAAGGGGATACGCTTGAAAGCCTGTCTAAAGTCCGTATTAGCGTGACGCTACAAGAACCTCTTGCTGTTGAAGTCGATGCACCTGAACTAGAAGAAACAGCACCAACGGAAAATGTGGTTGTTGCAACCGTTCAACCACAAACTACCGTTGAAACAGCAACGACTGAAATGGTGGATGTTTTAGAGATTGATGTACCTGAAGTCGAATAAGAGTACAGCAGATACAACAAAGGCGATCTTCAAGATCGCCTTTATTTTTGAGTTTAGATGAGGTCGTGCTTTGACATACCTAACCTAGGTTTCCTTAATCAAACAAACGATCAAAGAAAGACTTTTTCTTTGGTGATGACTGACTGCCCTCACCCTCCATCGTCGTCTGTAATTCTTTTAACAATTCACGCTGACGTGCCGTTAAATTCACAGGTGTTTCCACCACAATACGGCAGAGTAAATCGCCCTGCATACTGGTACGCACAGGTTTTACCCCTTTACCACGCAAACGGAACAATTTACCCGTCTGTGTTCCCTCAGGTACTTTCAGGCTCACGCGACCATCTAGAGTCGGAATTTCAATTTCCTTACCTAAAGCAGCATCGGCAATGCTAACAGGCACATCCATATACAGATCAGCACCATCACGCTGGAAGATTTCGTGCTCACGCACCACCACTTCTACATATAGGTCGCCCGATTGACCATCACGAATGGCTTCACCTTTACCTGTTAAGCGTACGCGGTCGCCATTGTCCACGCCAGCAGGAATGGTCACCTCAAGGGTTTGCTGACGATCTGACACCCCCGAACCATGACATTTTTTACATGGGTTCTTGATGATTTTGCCCTGACCACGACAGGTACTACAGGTTTGCTGTACCGAGAAGAAACCTTGTTGCATGCGTACTTGACCCGCACCATGACAGGTTGGACAAGTTTCAACATCATTTGGATTTTCTGAGCCTTTACCATCACAAGCGTCACAAGGTGCAGGTGCTGTAAAGGTGATGGTTTTCTTGACGCCTTTGACTGCTTCTTCAAGCGTCAATTCCATCACATAGCGTAAGTCTGAACCACGGCGTTGACGTTGCTGGCCACGCCCCCCCCCTCCAAAGGCTCCACCGAAAATATCCCCAAACTGGCTGAAAATATCTTCCGCACTGAAACCACCGAAGCCGCCAGCACCACCGCCCATACCACCTTCAAAGGCTTGATGGCCCATACGGTCGTACATGCTGCGTTTTTCGCTGTCTGACAGAACTTCATACGCTTCTGAAGCTTCTTTAAACTTCTCTTCAGCTTCAGGATTGTCCGGGTTACGGTCTGGATGATATTTCATCGCCAACTTACGGTAGGCTTTTTTTATTTCATCATCACTAGCGGTTTTAGCGACACCCAAAACCTCATAATAATCACGTTTAGCCATGTCTGGCGATGCTCCTCACGGAATTCTAATTAAAACTGAACTGATGTGTGAAATTGGGGTAAAACTGAGTTTTACAAGGGAAGACTGCTAAAAATTTTAGCTGCCTGCTGAATACACGCGAAAAGTCCTTAGAATACGGCTTTATTTTTCAAAAATTTGGATAGCCCTTTAATCCAAGCATTGATTAAAAATAAGAAGGCAATCACGGCAAAGACGACACCTGCTACGGTGCAGGCTTTGACCCATAAAAAGGCATCCCAAGGAAAGAAGGCCAATGGAATAAACCACAATGCAGCAAACAATGCCAATACACTGTAAATCACCACATTACGCATGATCCATAAAGCCTGTGCCTGTAACCAGACTTCAGTGCTATCGACCACAATCACTTTTCGTGCATACCAATACGCCAATGCACCACTCACCACAGTAAATAAAGCAAAAAACATAAACACGTAAGAGATCGCGACAGACCGGCGAAACTTTACCAAGTTATCTTGCTTCATAATGTGATTTAACCCCATCTGTGCCATGCTTTATTTTTTAATCTGGCGCATGCTGTAACGTATGCAAAGGCTGAAAAATATAAGGTGCTACTATATTGAAATTTTCCAAGTTTCGCACCCGTTATTATGTCACTTTTACAGATTATGTGGATTTTTTTTCACTTTAAACCACTGTGCATATAATGCAGGTAAAAAGAACAGGGTTAATAGGGTCGCGACAATTAATCCGCCCATAATCGCCACAGCCATCGGGCCAAAGAAAATACTGCGAGAAAGTGGAATCATGGCCAATACTGCCGCCAAAGCGGTCAGTACAATTGGACGACAACGGCGCACCGTAGCGTTAATAATCGCGTCCCACTGCGATTCCCCAGCCCGAATATCCTGCTCAATCTGATCAATTAAAATCAAAGAATTGCGCATGATCATGCCCGATAAGGCAATGGTGCCGAGCATCGCCACAAAACCAAAGGGTTTGTTAAACAGCAACAGGAACAATACCACACCAATAATGCCAAGCGGTGCAGTTAAAAACACGATGAATGCACGGGACATGCTACGCAGCTGAATCATCAACAAAGTCATCACCACGGCAAGGAAAAATGGCATGCCTGCATTGACTGACTTTTGCCCACGTGCCGATTCTTCAACCGTGCCACCCACTTCAATTAAATAGCCACTTGGCAACTTTTCACGCAGGGCCGCCATCGGTTCAGACAGTTCTGCCACCACCGTTGCAGGTTGCAAATTGCTACGAATATCACCACGTACGGTAATGGTCGGCAAGCGGTTACGATGCCAAATTAAGCCTTCTTCAAAACGGTATTCAATTTGTGCAATTTGCGCCAACGGCACCGATGTTCCACGTGAAGTCGGTATAGCCAAACTGCTTAAAGATGCGACATCTAGGCGCTCGGTTTGATCACCACGTAAACGGATTTCAATCAGTTCACGTTTTTCACGATACTGGTTAATAACCGCGCCACTGATAGAGCTATTAAGGAAGTTAGCTAAATCCAGACTCGACACCCCCATTTGACGGGCACGGTCTTGATCAATCTGCAATTGAATGACTTTGCTCGGCTCACCCCAATCTAAATGCACATTGGTACTGTTTGGATTGGCACTGATGGTGGCTGCGACTTGCTGTGCCCATTGTCGCACTTGTGCCAAGTCTTCTCCTGAAACGCGGAATTGCAATGGATAACCCACTGGTGGGCCATTTTCCAATAATGACACGCGAGTACGCACCTCTGGCAATAACAAGCGAATTTGTTCAGATAAATTACGGCGAATTTCATTGCGGTCTTCTAAAGACGATGCCAATACCACAAATTGGGCAAAACTGGCCTGCGGTAATTGCTGATCTAAAGGCAAATAGAAACGCGGCGAACCTGTGCCGACATAGGCCACATAATTGTCGATACCTTGTTGTTGTGCTAAAAACTTTTCAACTTTTTTAACGGCTGCTTCTGTGGCTGTTAAGGACGCACCCTCTTCAAGTTTTAAATCGACTAAAATTTCTGCCCGATTGGAAGGCGGAAAGAATTGCTGCGGTACCAATTTAAACATGGCAATGGATAGGACAAAAATGGCTACGGTCGCTGCAATGACAGTTTTACGATAGCGCACACAGGTATTGACCCAACTTCGAAACACTTGATAAAAGCGGGTTTGATAAGGGTCGTGTAATTCACCTGTTGGCTGTAGCACAGGCTGCGGCTCAGCTTGTTTGCCTAAACGCGCCCAAAGACGTTGATACCACGGCGCTCGCTGTGCATGACGCTGAAAATCTGGCAATAATTTATCGCCTAGATAAGGCACGAATAGCACGGCAGCAAACCAGGACACCACCAAAGCTATGGTGACCACTTGGAAGATGGAACGGGTATATTCCCCTGTACTTGAGGCTGCTGTGGCAATGGGTAAAAAACCTGCTGCGGTAATCAATGTCCCAGTCAGCATAGGAAAAGCAGTCGTTCGCCACGCATGACCTGCCGCTTGCAAGCGGCTATAGCCTTGCTCCATCTTAATTGCCATCATTTCAATGGCGATAATCGCGTCATCCACCAATAATCCGAGCGCTAGAATAAGCGCACCGAGTGAAATTTTGTGCAGCCCGACATCAAACAAATGCATACCTGCAAAAGTCATCGCCAAGACCAGTGGAATGGAAAATGCCACCACCAAGCCAGTACGAAAACCCAATGAAAAGAAGCTGACCAAAAGCACGATAATCACCGCCTCAGCCAAGACTTTCATAAATTCATTGACGCTGTGTTTTACCGCTACAGGTTGATCAGACACTTTTTGCAGTTGCATGCCTATAGGCAAAGTTTTTTGCAAACGGGCAAATTCTGTTTCCAGATTTTTACCCAAAGCCAGAATATCACCGCCTTTACGCATCGACACCGCAATGCCAATGCCATTTTCGCCCATAAAGCGCATACGCGGTTGAGCAGGTTCGCTAAACCCACGATAGACCTCGGCAACATCGCCCAGTTGAATGGTGGTGCCATTCACCAACAGCGGCATTTGTTTCAACTCATCGACACTGTGCAACGCACCGCTGACACGCACCTGAATACGGTCTGAATGGGTTTCAAAAAAACCTGCGCTCGCCATGCTGTTTTGTTGTTGTAAGGCTTGCTGAATCGCGGTAACAGGAATACCAAGTTGTGCGGCTTTGGTGTTAGATAACTCAATCCAGATTTTTTGGTCTTGCAAACCGACCAAATTGACTTTGGCCACATCTTTGACCCGCTGCAATTGTAGTTGCAAACGGTCGGCATATTCTTTGAGGGTGGCGTAATCATAGTCTGCGCCTGTCAGCACATAAATATTACCAAAAGTGTCGCCAAATTCATCATTAAAAAATGGGCCTTGTACCCCTTGTGGCAATTCATGGCGAATGTCATTGACCTTTTTACGCACCTGATACCAGACATCTGGAATTTGGCTGGAACGCATGGAATCTTTGGCAATAAAAGTCACCATGGACTCGCCCGGACGCGAATAGGCCATGATGCGTTCATAATCGCCCGTGCTCATCAATTCTTTTTCAATACGGTCAGTGACTTGTAAGGATACCTCTTTGGCACTCGCTCCTGGCCAATAGGTTTGAATCACCATCACTTTAAAGGTAAACGGCGGATCTTCACTTTGTGCCAATTTAGAATAGGAAAAAAAGCCGACAATGCCCAACAACAGCATCAAGTAGACCACTAAACCTTTATTTTTTAACGCCCATTCGGATAAGTTAAAATTCATATTTTAACGCTCCGTCTGTGTGGCCGCAGAAGCTGCCTGAGCTGTAGGATTGACTGCCTGTACAGCTTGATTGTCACGGTTAATCGGGCGAATTTTTTGTCGATCACGCAGTAAATGCACCCCACCCATCACCACATAATCTTGCGGCTGTAAGCCACTCAGTACAGGCACGCTGTCACGTCCATAAGCGCCCAATGTAACAGGAATTTGGCGCACGGTTGAGTCTGGCTGTAAGACCAAAACAAAAGCTTGTTGCCCAGTTGCCGATACGCTAGATAAAGGCACATATAAGCCCTGATTGGCTTGGCGAGTCAGAAATACCCGCGCACTTTGCCCCAATTGAATCTGTGCATTGCCTTCGCGTAAAGCCACTTTGACTTTAAAAGTACGCGACTGATCTGCCGCAGGGGAAATTTCTCGAACCGTACCTGCAAAACGGGTATCGGGTTGTGACCATAAACTTACCGTTGCCTCTTGCCCGACTCGAATTTCACCCACCGCTTGTTCAGGCACGCCAATCACGACTTCACGCTCCCCATCAATCGCCAATTGATAAGCGACCTGCCCTGCCGCTAAAACCTGCCCAACTTCAATATTGCGTTCAGTAATCACACCATTTTTTGTGGCACGTAACTGGTTATAGTCGGTTTGATTGCTGCTAACTGCATAATTGGACTGCGCCTGTTTCAACTGCGCCATAGCATGTTGATACTGGTTTTTGACTGCATCATATTGCGAGCGACTGACGGCATTCATGGGTAATAATTGCTGAAAACGCTGTAACTCATCACTGGCAATTTTTGCAGCAGATTGCGCACTTTCCAGTTGCGCACGCGCGGCATTGAGCTGCAATGCTGCATCTTGCACATCCAGTTTTGCTAAGACTTGCCCAACTTTGACCTGATCTCCCACATCGGCAAAACGCTGTGTAACTTGCCCTGCAACCCGAAATGCCAAAGCCGTTTGCTGACGAGCTTGCACCTCGCCTGCATAGCTTTTTTGCTCAAGATGTAAACTGCTGGGCTGGGTTACCATTACCAAAGGGACTTCCTGTTCAACCTCGTTTTTTTGCTTGCTGCAGCCCATTAGGGTGATACAGCACAGCAGCATCAGGCTGGCAATGAGATTCTGAGTCGTGTTCATCAGGTTTGCTCTTATTTAAACGTTTTTTTTAGGGCAGAATACGGTAGGGTTTGCTGACACTTCGTCTATGTTTGCGACATGAGAGATATATCTCGCAAGGTTTTTTAGCTGATATAAGGCATGAGGCAGGAAACTTAGTCATTCTAAGTAACTGACTCATAACGTAATAGCAGTAAAAAAAATGCTCACCCCCTTGCGCAGCAAACAAAGCAGCACTTTGTTCTTGCTCATGTGGCTAAAACTTTCTCAGATTGCTTTATGAAACTTGGTAATAGTCTCGCTATTCCCTGCGTTTCATGCCTGATCTGCTCAGTTTTAGCCTACAGCGCAAGCCATTTATGAAGTGCGTGCAAACCCCTATATTAAATTGATTATTTTTTAATTAATATACCACTAGGTACATTAATTAAAACTGAAGCGTCATTTTCCAGTTGTACTGATGCAAATTAGGAGGAGCGTGTGCAGATTCATGTCGGACGACCCAAAGATTTAGAAAAACGCCAACGCATTTTAATGTCGGCAAAACACTTGTTTTTAAAGTTGGGCTTTCATGGTTCTAGTATGAATCAGATTGCACGTGAAGCAGGCGTGACCAAATTAACGGTGTATAACCACTTTCAAGACAAAGCCACGTTATTTTCCTGTGCCATTGAAGAAACCTGTGAAAGTCTGCTCAAAGCACAACCTTTGGACTTGACTGCACATAGCAATTTTAAGCAGGCCTTATACCAAGCCTGTAAACTGTCCTTGAACTTGGTCAATATGCCTGAAGCGATTAAATTAGAACATTTGCTGATGGAACTGGCCTCGGAGCAAAATCCGTTGGCATTGCAGTTTTACAATGCCTCACATGCCAAACTTCGCGCGATGTGGGAAAGCTTCTTTCGCCAAGCAGTAGAATTGCAGTTTATTCAGGCCGATGAACCAAAAACGCAAACTGAATTGATCGTTTCCTTACTGCATGGTTTACGTCACCATGAAGTTTTACTCGGTGTACGTGCCGTGCCCGATGCTGCACAATCTCAAAAGATTATTGAAGATGCGATTGGTATTTTTATGCTGCGTTATGGCTGAGCAAGCTAATTTTGCAGCCTCATCATGCGAAATCTAACTCTCACCTTACACATATACGAATGATCAACTGACTCATATCTCCGTCCTGTATTTCTCTCCTAAATACTGCCACTTGGCACTATAACTTCAGATGCGCAAAATCCATGCAACTTTTGTAGATAGCCCGCTTGGATTGTATCTAAATCGGGGTATAGTCTTAACAGAGTAGAAAAACACAGAACATGGAGAACAACGAATGATTCAACAAATTGATGCTCCTCTACGCGATGACGTACGCTTACTTGGCAACTTATTGGGTGAAACCCTCAAGTTACACGCAGGACAAGATTTGTTTAATCAGGTCGAACAAATTCGTGCTTTATCTAAAGGCGCGCGCGATGGACAAGCCGAAGCTGAAAAACAACTCGAACAACTGTTTTTAAGTCTGGAAGATGATGAAATCTTACCGCTGACCCGTGCCTTTACCCACTTTTTGAACTTTGCCAACATTGCCGAGCAATATCATGTGGTGCGGAGCCGTCGCCAAAGCGAATTTGATGAAAATGGCGTTTCTCCAAACCCGCTAGATCACTTATTTATCAAGTTTAAAGACAACCAAATTTCTGCAGAAACACTCTTTCAACAAGTCTGCGAGCTAAAAATTGAGTTGGTTTTAACTGCGCATCCGACTGAAGTCAGCCGTCGTACCCTGATTCAAAAATATGACGATATTAATGACTGCTTGTTTAAAATGGATCAGCAAAAACTGACACCACGTGAACGTCAGGCAGTTTTGGCAGATTTAAAACAGCTGATCAGCTCGGCTTGGCAAACCGATGAAATTCGCCAACATCGCCCAACCCCTGTCGATGAAGCCAAATGGGGCTTTACCACCATCGAACAAACCCTGTGGAATGCGGTGCCTAAATTCATGCGTGAATTAGACAGCATTGTGCAGGAACATTGTGGACAAAGCCTACCGCTGAGCGTTGCACCTGTACGTTTCGCCTCTTGGATGGGCGGTGACCGCGATGGTAACCCGAATGTCACTCATAAAGTTACTCAAGAAGTGCTGTGGCTGTCACGCTGGAAAGCAGCAGAACTGTATTTACGTGATATTGAAAACCTGCGTTGGGAACTTTCCATTCAGCAATGCAGCCCAGAATTGGCAGATGCTTTGGGACATTTCCATGCCGAGCCGTACCGTGAATATTTACGCGACACCCGAGAACGCCTAAAAGCCACCCGCGACTGGTTAGCAGCGAAACTGCAAGGCAAAGAGGCTGATGACAGTTTGGTCATCAAAAGCAAAGACGAACTGTTACAGCCTTTATTGCTGTGTTATCGCTCGCTGACGGCTTGCCAATTATCAGACATTGCGAACGGCAAATTGTTGGATTTAATTCATCGTGTGAATTGTTTCGGCATTGAATTACTAAAACTGGATATTCGCCAAGAATCGGGACGTCATCGTCAAGCCATTTCTGCCATTACCGAATATTTAGGTTTGGGCAATTTTGAAACTTGGACTGAACAAGCGCGTCAGAACTTCTTGCTTCAAGAGCTACAAAGTAAACGTCCGTTATTGCCAAAATTCATGCAAGAACCTGCACAAAGCCTGATTCAACATCCCGATGTGCAAGAAGTGTTTGCCACCATGCGCACTTTGGCTGCACAGCCGCAGGAAAGTTTGGGCGCTTATATTATTTCCATGGCGGAATATCCAAGTGATGTATTGGCAGTGTTATTGCTGCAAAAAGAAGCGGGCATTCAGCATCCTTTGCGTGTGGTGCCGCTGTTTGAAACCCTGAAAGACTTGGATGGGGCTGCCCAAACCATGAATACCCTATTTAATATGCATTGGTACAAACAGCATATTCAGGGCAAACATGAGGTGATGATTGGCTACTCAGACTCCGCCAAAGATGCAGGGTTCATGTCTGCCAACTGGGCGCAGTACCGCGCGCAGGAAGAACTGACTGCGGTAGCGCAGCAACATGCTGTGCAGCTAACCTTATTCCATGGTCGTGGTGGTTCCATCAGCCGTGGCGGTGCGCCAACGCAACAAGCATTGTTCTCACAACCACCGGGTTCTATTTCAGGTGCAATTCGCGTCACCGAACAAGGTGAAATGATTCGCTTTAAATTTGGGCTTGAAGGGGTTGCCTTACAAAATCTGGAAGTCTATACCGCTGCAACCTTAGAAGCGACGCTGATGCCACCACCTGTGCCGAAAGCAGAATGGCGCGAGCTGATGGATAACATGACCGAACTTTCGGTGCAGGTCTATCGCCAAACCGTGCGTGAAAATCCGCATTTTGTGAAATATTTACGCACTGTCACGCCAGAGCTGGAATTGCAGATGTTGCCACTCGGTTCACGTCCTGCGAAACGTAAAGTGAGCGGTGGAATTGAATCCTTACGTGCCATTCCGTGGGTATTTGCATGGACACAAATCCGTTTAATGCTGCCTGCTTGGTTAGGGACAGGCGCAGCAATTAATCAAACGCTCGATCAGGGACAAAAAGCCACTTTGGATGAAATGCTCAGCGATTGGCCGTATTTCCAGACTTTAATTGATATGCTAGAAATGGTGCTATCTAAAGCCGACAGTAATATTGCCCTGTACTACGAATCTAACCTGACCGATGACGAAGACTTAAAACAACTCGGTGAGCAACTCCGTCAACGTCTGCGTGATGCTGTGACGACCCTACTGACCCTCAAAGGTGAATCGCAATTGCTCAGCAGCAATGATGTGCTAGATCAATCGATGCGGGTGCGTAAACCTTATTTATTGCCACTGCATTTGCTACAGGCAGAATTGATGAAACGTCGTCGTTTGTATTTGGCAGAACAGCATGCCGAACATACCCCTGTCGATCATGCCCTCATGGTGAGTATTGCAGGGATTGCAGCAGGCTTACGCAATACAGGTTAAGCCTCTACGAATAGCACAACAAGCAGAGTCTTTACTCTGCTTGTGGCTCATTCACTTAGAAATGGCATGGGCAGATTGCTGTATAAAAGGGTCACTAAAAAAATCATATAAAACATGAAAACTGGCATTTTTTATGATTTCTGAGCTACCTTCTTTGAATTATGCTTATGATTAAATATCTGATAAAAAATATGAACATTGACTATTTTCTGGGTCAAATGACAGTACTCACAGATGTGTTTACCATTAGCTCTATGTTCTACAAGCTTACTGCTGTTTAAACGCATTATTATCTTTGAGGGCACCCTTGCCTGCTGAGTGGTCTTTTACGGTGGTTCTGTGCTGACCTTGCTCATTATCATCCCCTATACGCCCGTTTTTTAGCCCTATACGTTGCATGGCGAAAAACTAGCCTAAATTATGTGCAATTAAATTTATTCTTAGTCTGCTTTCATGCCACTAATGCCGCAATACATTCTTTAAATTTATAAATAAAATTACTTATTTATATTAAATGTAAATTTTAACAAATAGTAAAATTTAATTCTAAAAATAAGCAGCTGGTCAGTTTCCTCGCAAAATTTTTAAAAAATTTAGGCAATACAAGAGTATGATGTGCTCAATTTAGCTTTTGAGTGCTTACTTTATGTCCAGTTGGTTTCCCAAATGGCGCCCTTATGAAGGCAGCATTGATGCACGTCCTGTAGGTACCAATGAGTATCTACCGCCTGCACAAACCGTTGTATTGGGGATACAACACGCATTTGCCATGTTTGGTGCCACTGTACTTGCACCTTTTTTAATGGGCTTTGATCCGAACCTTGCCATTTTAATGTCAGGAATTTGTACCATCCTGTTCTTTTTCATGACAGGTGGGCGTGTTCCAAGTTATTTAGGCTCAAGCTTTGCCTTTATTGGGGTGGTGATTGCTGCCACAGGCTATGCAGGCGCAGCAGGCGGTTTAAATGCCAATATTGGGGTTGCGGCAGGCGGGATTATTGCCTGCGGTATTTTATATGCCCTGATTGGCTTTTTGGTGATGGCTACTGGCACCCGCTGGATTGAAAAATTAATGCCACCTGTGGTGACAGGTGCGGTGGTGATGATCATTGGTTTAAACCTTGCTCCTGTCACGGTCAAAGCGGTTGCAGGCAATCCATTTAATATGTGGATGGCCTTGGTGACTGTGCTATGTATGGGCATGATTGCCGTATTTACCAAAGGTTTACTGCAACGCCTCTTGCTCCTGATTGGCTTGCTCATATCGTATCTGATCTATTTTGTAGTCACCAATGTCATGGGTTGGGGGACGCCAATTAACTTCGCACCGATTCAGCAAGCCGCTTGGTTTGGCGTACCAGACTTTCATGCGCCTGTATTTGATGTGAATGCCATGCTGATTATTGCCCCAATTGCCTTCATTTTGGTGGCAGAGAACTTGGGACACATTAAAGCAGTAGGTGCCATGACTGGTGAAAACCTCGATCCACACATTGGTAAAGCCTTTGTAGCCGATGGTGTTGCCACAACCCTTGCAGGTGGTGTCGGTGCACCGGGTATGACTACCTATGGTGAAAACATTGGGGTGATGGCTGTTACCCGCGTGTATTCCACGATTATTTTTGTGGTGGCGGGGGTCTTTGCTATTTTCCTTGGCTTATCACCAAAATTTGGGGCAATCATCCATACCATTCCTACCGCCATTTTAACGGGCGCTTCGATTGTGGTATTTGGTTTGATTACCATTGCTGGCGCGAAAATCTGGATTGAAAACAAAGTCGATTTTTCTAAAAACAAAAATCTGATGGTGGCTGCCGTGACCATTATTTTAGGAACGGGTGACTTTGCGTTGCAATTGGGCAGCTTTAACTTGGGCGGGATTGGGACAGCAACTTTTGCAGCCTTGTTCCTGAACTGGTTCTTTAGTTTGCGTGATCCCTCTTAATCAGAACTTGCGGTCATTTGCTTGAACCTAAGCAAATGCCGAAACAATGCAAAAAGACCGAACAACAGTGATTGTTCGGTTTTTTTTTACCTCAAACGGTCTGTCTAGAATGAACCGTTTTTAAGAGATAATGCTTTTACTTGGCTTATTTCTGTTTTTTAAGCTCTTGCTTAAGTTGCTTCAATTTGCCTTTATGTTTTGAAATCTTTTTCAAACGTGCTTTGATTTGTTGCTTCAAAGATTTAACTTGCTTAGCCATGGTATTACTCCTTAGTAAGGCTATTCGTTGCCATTGTGTTGTTTCACAAAACTACGAATAAATTTTCTTAATTCACGAGCAGCACTAGTATCAAGTTCTTCACATAAACGAATAAATTCATCACGTTCAGTACTATTAATACGAATTAAAAGTTGTCCATCTTTCTTGCCTGTCTTTATTTTTTTGATTTGCTCGTTCATTGCTGATCTCTCCAAAATAAAGACTGCTTTGCAAAAGATGTATATACAATATATATACTTTTTAAAATAAATCAAACTTACAATGTTAAAAAAATGTAATAAAATCATATTCTTTTTTTTACCATGACTTTATAACAGCCGTCAAAGTCAAGACAGGCAAGGCTTTGCGCTTAAAGCTGCCAGCAGAAAAAATAAGCAAATTATTTTTAAAAATTATGCTTTGAACACCAAGATGGCATACAAATAGCGGTTTTACCGCGTAAATATAAAGTTTGGGCTGCGATTGAAGCATCACCCAAACTTATAGATAAGACCAGTTAAGGACGAAATTCTTTTAATTCACGCTGAATGAAATGCTGAATCATATCGTGATATAAACGCTCGACCATGTCTGGATCGACTGCATGCTGCACAGCCAAAGCACGGACTTTTTCAATCACTTCTTTCACGCGCTGTGGCGACTGTACATCATCCACAGTCTGTTTATGGCGCATCGCCTGATCGACATAAAACTGACGCGATGCAATCAGTTCAATTAAAGCCACATCAATTTGGTCTATTTTGTCACGTGCTTGTTGTAATGATTTTACTTTTTCATTGTTCATGGGCTTGGGCTACACTTTCAGTTTCGGTTTCACTCTTATACTTTTCTTCTAACACATTACTGAAAATACTTTCAATCATCCACACCCGATATAAGCTATTAAACACGTAGCTTTGCCCATCTATACGCAATTCCAACACAGGAAAATCGGGCTGAGATTTCATTTCACACAGCATATCATTTTCTTTGAGCAACTCAGTCACATCCGCTGTGATCAGTTGATCTAACTCGAGTTCACGCTGCATACGCTCAAAATGCGCTTTAAAGGATAAATCCTGCCCCCTTGTCCATACCGCCTGCAAAATGCGATATATGGCATCGACACGCTGTTCTTCAGGCACACTGTAATACAGTTGCGCCATTTGATAAGTCGCCTGCTCGGTCGGGCGGCAAAACGGCGTAAACGCAACATCAGTACGTTTAGATAAACGCGTCGCCAAACTCCAGTCAAAGCAGTCACGCCCATGATAGGACAAAGGATACACATTCAAATGAATATTGTAATAGGCAGCCAATTCTTCTTTGATATACGCCAATAACAACCAAGAAATTGGGTCTTCCAGCGCGATATATAAATCCAATTCAGGGTCGAGTGCCTGAATTTCATTGAGTTCTTCGGCATCACTAATTAAATGCTCACACCATTCAATATGATTGATCAAGAAAATAGGATTATCGGTGAGTAATTTTTGTTGTTTTAAACGGCGGGTTAGACGCAATAAATCATCTACGGCATGATATTTACGTCCACCAAATTCAAAATAACTGGCCAATACAGGTACATCATCAAAAACCCGTTCAGAAAAATCCTGAATTTGATGATGACGGCTGGCCATGGCATATAAGGTGCGTAATTTACCCGACTGCTTTTGCCACAGCATGTGGAACACATCTTCGAGTAAATACAAGAAATCCTGACCACGTAACGGCGTATGCCGCAAAATGGTTTCTGCCTGCATTAAGGCCTCTGCAGTCGGTGGCTCAGGGGTATCGTGAAAACTAAAACGATGCTGTTTGGCAAGAATTTGTGCATCTTGGATACAATAATTTTGCCATTCTACAGCCGACATTTGGTTCGGTGCATCGCCACTTTGCCGCGAAATCACCACGGTTAAAGGTTTTAATTCATCGGCCAGAATATCTTCTAATTGCGGCAATTGCTGTACCGCCAAATAGCTATATACATCATCTAGACGTAAATACACACTCAGTCCGTGTTCCGTGGACAACACCGCTTGCCGAGATGGTTTTTGATAAAACCATCTGGATCGGATCGGATCGAACCAACGGCGTAACAGTGACATGAGATCAGCCTCTAAAAAGAAAATCCTTGTGGTTTAGGGACAAGCCACATGCAAATCATGTGCGCTCGTCCTTCAATAGTACACAAGGATTTATATCAATTCATATAAAAATGAGCAATTAAACCTCTAAATTCAGATCAGTCACTGCACCTTTTTCTGCACCCGATGCCAATTTAGCAAATTTCGCCAATGCACCATGGGTATAGTTTGGCTTTGGTTTGACCCATGCCGCTTTACGCGCTGCCATTTCATCTTCCGACACATGCCAAGTCATTTCACGGGTTTCAGCATTAATCGAAATTTTATCGCCATTTTTCACCAAACCAATTGGCCCACCTTCATACGCTTCTGGGGTCACATGTCCAATCACAAAACCGTGACTGCCACCCGAAAAACGTCCATCGGTAATTAACGCGACTGAGTTACCTAAGCCTTTGCCAATAATTGCAGAAGTTGGTTTCAGCATTTCTGGCATACCCGGGCCACCTTTAGGGCCTTCACCGCGAATCACCACCACTTCACCTTCTTGCACTTCGCCATCTAAAATGCCGCGCATCGCGCCAATTTCACCTTCAAAAACGCGCGCAGGGCCTTCAAAATACAAGCCTTCTTTGCCTGTAATTTTTGCCACTGCGCCCGTAGGCGATAAGTTGCCTTTTAAAACCACCAAGTGCGAATCTTTTTTGATTGGCGCATCAAACGGTAAAATAATGTGCTGACCTTCAGGATAATCGGCAACATCGGCCAAGTTTTCTGCCAAAGTTTTACCTGTAACCGTTAAGCAAGAACCATCAAGCATGCCTGCATCTAGCATGCGTTTCATCAACGGTTGAATGCCGCCAATGGCAATCAGCTCCGACATTAAATACTTGCCCGATGGACGTACATCGGCCACCACTGGGGTTTCCTGACCAATACGCACGAAATCATCCAGTGTGAGTTCAACCCCTGCAGAATGTGCCATGGCAATCAAATGCAACACACCATTGGTCGATCCACCCAAAGCAATCAATACTTTAATGGCATTTTCAAAGGCAGATTTGGTCATAATGTCACGTGGTTTAATATCCAGACGTAACAGATTCATGACCGCTTCGCCTGCGCGTTGGCAGTCATCCATTTTATCTTGAGAAACAGCTTCTTGTGCTGAAGACCCCGGCAAACTCATGCCCAATGCTTCAATGGCCGATGCCATAGAGTTAGCGGTGTACATGCCACCACAAGAGCCTGCACCTGGCAAAGCAACTTCTTCAATCTGCTTGACCTGAATTTCGTTAATTTCCCCTTTGGCGTGCTGACCCACGGCTTCAAACACCGAAATAATATCGGTATGTCCTGCACCTGGTTTAATCGTGCCGCCATAAACAAACAAGCCCGGACGGTTTAAACGCGCCAATCCCATAATGCAGCCTGGCATGTTTTTATCACAGCCACCAATGGCAATCACACCATCATAGGCCTGACAGCCCACCACAGCTTCAATTGAGTCGGCAATGATTTCACGTGAAACCAATGAATATTTCATACCCTCAGTGCCGTTTGAAATCCCGTCTGAAATGGTGATGGTATTGAAAATAATGCCTTTACCACCTGCCTGATTCACGCCTGTTTCTGCTTCGCGCGCCAAACCATCAATATGCATATTACATGGTGTGACATTGGCCCAAGTCGATGCAATTCCAATAAATGGACGAGTAAAATCTTCATCCTTAAAACCCACCGCACGCATCATGGAACGTGCAGGTGCATTTTCAATGCCTTCATAGACTTCGGCTGAATGTTCGCGGATATTCTGTTTACTCATGGCTGATTCCTTAGCAAGATGGGTGAAATGACGTATTCATCATGACAATTTATTTTATTTTTCATTGTATCGAAAGCAGGCAGGATGTAAACGAAAATGCCTGTCTAATTTCATCGCTCAAATTTGCTGCGATACTGACATCGCTCATTGCAGACACATAAAAAAGCACCCCAATTTTGGAGTGCTTTTTTGTAGCAGCTTAAATTGCCAAGTACTGCTTAGATTTCACGTACCGCACCTTTTGCCGCACTGGTGGTATGCATGGCATAAGCTTTCAACGCTTTAGAAATTTTACGTGGACGTTCTTCTGCAGGATGCCAGCCTTTGGCTTCCTGTGCTTCACGACGTGCCGCCATGGTTGCATCATCGACTGCCAAGTGAATGCTGCGGTTTGGAATATCAATTTCGATACGGTCACCATCTTCAACTAGACCAATCGCACCACCTTCAGCCGCTTCTGGAGAAACGTGACCAATTGAAAGACCTGAAGAACCGCCCGAGAAACGACCATCAGTCAGTAAGGCACATTCTTTGCCTAAACCTTTCGATTTCAAATAGCTGGTTGGATAGAGCATTTCTTGCATACCCGGGCCGCCACGTGGGCCTTCGTAGCGAATCACCACCACATCACCTGCGGTGATTTTACCGCCCAAGATCGCATCCACTGCAGCATCCTGACTTTCAAAAACACGTGCCGTACCGTTGAATTTTAGAATGGAATCATCTACCCCTGCAGTTTTCACAATACAGCCATCTAAAGCGATGTTGCCGTAAAGTACCGCCAAACCACCATCTTTAGAGAACGCATTTTCTGCATTACGGATTACACCACTATCACGGTCACCATCTAAACGTGAATAGTAACGGTCTTGTGAGAATGCAGTTTGGGTGGGTACGCCGCCCGGTGCAGAACGGTAGAAGCTATACACTTCTTCATTTTCAGTACAGATAATGTCCCATTTGTCTAAAGCATCTTTTAATGTTGCTTCGTGGACTGTACCCACTGAAGTATCTAATAAGCCCGCACGGTCTAGCTCACCTAAAATAGACATAATACCGCCCGCACGGTGTACATCTTCCATGTGAACGTCTTGTTTGGCAGGTGCAACTTTACACAATACAGGCACTTTACGTGATAAACGGTCAATATCATCCATGGTGAAATCTACACCTGCTTCATTGGCAGCCGCCAACAAGTGCAGTACGGTGTTGGTTGAACCGCCCATGGCAATGTCCAACGTCATAGCATTTTCATAAGATGCTTTGGTTGCAATTGAACGTGGCAATACGCTGTAATCGTCTTGTTCATAATGGCGTTTGGCCAATTCCACAATCAACTGACCTGCTTTATCAAACAGTTTTTTACGGTTGGCGTGAGTTGCTACAATTGAACCGTTGCCCGGTAAAGATAAACCTAGAGCTTCTGTTAAGCAGTTCATTGAGTTTGCAGTGAACATCCCTGAGCATGAACCACACGTTGGACATGCAGAACGCTCATATTCAGCAACTTCTTCATCCGTATAGTTGTCATCTGCCGCCACAATCATCGCGTCAATCAAGTCAATCGCGTGTTCATTGCCACGAATTTTGACTTTACCTGCTTCCATTGGGCCGCCAGACACAAACACCACTGGAATGTTCAGACGCATAGCAGCCATCAGCATCCCTGGTGTGATTTTGTCACAGTTGGATATACACACCATTGCATCGGCGCAGTGTGCGCTGACCATGTATTCTACCGAGTCGGCAATCAAGTCACGCGATGGCAATGAATACAACATGCCGTCATGACCCATGGCAATCCCGTCATCTACAGCAATGGTGTTAAATTCTTTGGCAACACCACCTGCCGCCTGAATTTGCTCTGCCACCATTTGACCGAGGTCTTTTAAATGCACATGGCCAGGTACAAATTGGGTAAATGAGTTGACCACCGCAATAATCGGCTTACCGAAATCTTCGTCTTTCATACCCGTTGCACGCCATAAGCCGCGTGCACCCGCCATATTTCTTCCGTGTGTCGATGTTTTTGAACGATAGTCAGGCATTATAAAGTTCCAACTTGGTTGTGCTGAAATGAATCTGAAATTCATTCTGGCGAAATAATACTGTTTGCAAGATCTGTATCACTGCAAAATAGTTTAAGAGTCTTTCTATTTTACTACAGCTTGAGGTAGTAAGGCTGCTGCTTTACCAACTTTATGATGGATAAAAAGTGACGAGAACCCACAGCACCTTGTTGATCATACTGAATGCAATACAAAACTTTCATGAATAATTTTTAAATTTTGCATTACTAATTTTTATCATAATAATTTATAGCACAGCGACAAGGTGGATTTGTTACAACCCGTTCCGACCTTTGAGCCGCAATTTGTTATAATTGCCGCGTCATCTAAAACTATGGGTTGATTTCCATTGAAAATCGTTTTTGCAGGTACGCCTGAATTTGCTGCAAGCGCTTTGGCAGCACTCCTGAACACCGAACATGAGATTGTCGCGGTTTACACCCAGCCTGACCGTAAAGCAGGACGCGGACAAAAACTCACAGCATCTGCGGTGAAGCAATTGGCACTACAACACGATCTTCCTGTCTATCAACCTTTGCATTTTAAATCATCTACTGAAGAAGGTCTGGCGGCCCAACAAGAATTGGCTGCATTGAATGCCGATGTGATGGTGGTTGCGGCCTATGGTTTAATCTTGCCGCAAGTGGTTTTAGATACTCCTAAATATGGCTGCTTGAATATTCACGGTTCGTTATTGCCACGTTGGCGTGGTGCAGCGCCGATTCAGCGCGCGATTGCCACAGGTGATACCGAAACAGGCATCACCATTATGAAAATGGCTGCAGGCTTAGATACGGGCGATATGATGTATAAAACCCTATGCCCAATTACTGCCACAGACACCTCTGCCACTTTACATGACAAACTGGCGCAGCAAGGTGCCAAAGCAATTGTTGAAGTACTGGCTTCAGAACAAAAATTGCAAGACTATTTAGCCGCGCGTGAAGTGCAAGATGAAGCCTTGACGGTCTATGCACACAAATTGACCAAAGCCGAAGCACAAATTGACTGGTCACAAACTGCAGCCGAAATTGACCGTAATATCCGTGCCTTTAACCCGTGGCCGGTGGCGTTTATCCCTTTAGATGAAACACAAAACTTGCGCGTTTGGGGTTCAGCATTATCGGATGAATCTGCACAAGGCAAAGCTGCAGGCACAATTTTAAAACTGGACAAACAAGGCGTACACGTCGCTTGTGGCGATCAACAAGCGGTATGCTTAAGCTCGTTGCAATGGCCAGGCGCTAAACCGCTGAATCCTGTGCAAATCATTCAAACTCAAAAACTTCAAACAGGACAAGTTCTCGCATGAGCCATTCTGAATCAGGCAACTCACATTTGAACTTGCGTGCCCAAGTCATCCGTACGCTATTGGCTGTACAACAAGGGCAATCATTGGCGAGCGTTTTACCTGCACATTTAAGTAAAGTCGCAGAACGTGACCGCGCCTTGTTTCATGAACTGGTTTTGGGCACTTTGCGTCAATGGTATGCCCTAAAAAGCATTACTTTGCCGCTGTTGGTGAAACCACTCAACAATGAAACTGTTGAAACCTGTTTATATGTCGGCTTATATCAAGTGCTTTGTACTCGTGTAGCCAGTCATGCCGCAATTTCTGAAACCGTAACTGCAGCCAAACAATTGGGTTATCAAGCACTCAGCGGTGTGGTGAATGCAATTCTGCGTCGTGTTTCACGTGAAACATCGGAATTTCAAAAGGCTTTGGCGCAGGCACATGGTTTGCCAAGTTGGTTGTATAAACGTCTGAAAAAAGATTGGCCTGAACAATTAGAACAACTGACGCAAACTTTAAAGCAAACCGCGCCTCTGACTTTAAGAGTCAATACACGCCAAATCAGCCGCGATGACTATTTAGAAATTTTGCAGGAACAAGAGATTGCTGCAGAAGCTTGCACCGTGTCTGAAGTCGGTATTGTGATGCTGCAAAATGTGCACATTCCAGACTTGCCTGGTTTTGATGAAGGCGTATTTTCCGTACAGGACGAACATGCCCAACTGTGTGCAACGCTCTTGCCAAATTTAGATGGCAAAGTGGTAGTCGATGCCTGCGCAGCACCCGGTGGTAAAACAGCGCATCTGCTTGAAAAATTTCAGCCTAAAAAATTGATTGCCATAGATCAGGATACCAAACGTCTGTTACGTGTCAGCGAAAATCTAGAACGTCTGCAACTGAATCAAGAAGCGCAAGTTGAAATTTTGGCTGCCGATGCAACCACATGGAATGCCAGTGAAGCAGTGGACTGTATTGTATTGGATGCACCGTGTTCTGCAATTGGAGTCTTGCGTCGCCATCCAGATATTCGTTTGCTGCGTCAATCTAGCGATATTCAGCAAACGGTGGCATTACAGCAACAGATTTTGCAGCAGATGTGGCAGCAACTCAAAGTTGGTGGCACCTTGCTTTACATTACCTGCTCGGTTTTAAAAGCCGAAAATGAACAGCAAATGCAGCAATTCTTTGCCGAACATCAAAATGCCAAAGAAGTCAAAATTGATGCAGATTGGGGCATTCCACAACTGTATGGACGCCAATTATTGCCGCAACAAGGACGCGGGGATGGTTTTTATTATTGTCGTATTGAAAAAACCGCCTAAGCTGTTTCTGTTTTAACGATTCTTCTCATTTAATAGCCTTTCCAAAAAAATAACCCTTGAATCAATCAAGGGTTATTTTAGTTAGCCAGTGCAATGCTTTACAGCATCGCACCCGTTTCAGCAAAATGCTTAGTCTTCGAGTTCATCTGGGTTTTTGATCAGGTGAATCATCGCCAAAACCAAACCACCCCAAAGTACCACTGTTGAAATAATCAACATCACCAATGCAGATGTATTCATCTTATTTCTCCGCTGCGTCGTGATCTTTTAAGCGGCTAAGCAATACCGCGCCAATAATAAAGAGCACCACGGTACCACCACCCACGGTGAGTAAAATGTGTAATGGATAACCACCATAGCCTTCTGCAAAAATAGATTTAAGGGTTAAACCTAAAGCCACGAGCAATGAAAGCGGCGTCACGATGGTTAACAGGAAATTCCAGCCCCAACCCAATTTAATGCTTGAGTATTGGTTAACGTGTTGCTGTAACTCTTTGAGCAATGGACGACGGAACCAAGTCACCAAAATGATCGACAATAAACCACCACCAACAATACCAATGTTGTTGGCAAAGTAGTCAATGATGTCGACAAAAGTAATTGCGCTGTGGGTAGAGAATAACAGAGTCGAAATAATCGCTGAACCACCTGCAATAATGGTCACTGCACGTTTACGAGACCAACCCAGTTTGTCTTGGAAAGCAGCAATAGGGACTTGTAGAATACTCACCATTGAGGTCACCCCTGCAACCGTCAATGAGGCGAAGAATAAGAAACCAAATAAATCACCACCTGCACCCAAGCTTGAAATGATTTTCGGGAATGCAATAAAAGCTAAACCAATACCGCCCGAAACCACTTCATCTACCGATGAACCTGCGCTGTACGCCATGAAACCAAGCGCAGCAAAAATACCAATACCCGCTAAAATTTCAAAAGATGAGTTTGCAAGTGCAACCACCAAGCCTGAACCAGTCAAGTTGGTTTTACGTTTTAGGTAAGATGAGTAGGTCAACATAATCCCGAAACCCACTGAAAGTGAGAAGAAGATATGACCAAAGGCAGCTAACCATACTTTATAGTTCGCCATCGCTTCCCAGTTAGGCGTAAAGAAAGCATTTAAGCCATCGACTGCACCCGGTAAACGTAAAGCTTGAACCACGAGAATAGAGAACAAAATCAGCAAAAGTGGTATAAAGATTTTATTTGACAGCTCAACCCCTTTTTTCACCCCACCATATAAAATGAACATCACCACCGTCCATACGATGACCAAGCCAATAAATAAAGTAGGTACAAAACCAAAGGCTAAGCCTTCACCATTTTGTAAGTAGCTTGTGAAAAAGAATTTTTCAGTGTCTGTTCCCCATTGCTGACCAATGGAATAGAACATATAACTGCCTGCCCAAGACAATACGCTGGCATAGTAAATACCAATCAGTAAAGTCACCATCACCTGCCACCAGCCCAATGCTTCACTGTTCATGAGCTTTTTATAAGCGGTTGGTGGTGCTTTACGGTATTTATGTCCGACTGCATAGTCCAAAAACAGCAATGGCAAACCTGCGGCAAAGATCGCAATTAAATAAGGGATTAAAAATGCGCCGCCGCCATTTTCATAGGCAACATAAGGGAAACGCCAAATATTGCCCAACCCGACCGCAGAACCAATGGCTGCGATAATAAAGCCTGATCGCGCGGACCAACTCTCACGAGAATCTGTCATAGAACACCTAAACTTCAGGCTATTTTTTGCTGCTTGTTTTTTAATTCTGACCTTTTATATAAATAACTTGCTTTTTCATTAGCTTAAATTTACTTTATATAACGGTACTTTAGCGCACGCAAAAAATATCCTGCAAAAAATGAAAATCTGGGTGTTTGCTTTAGAGTCACACCTTTTGAGCATCAAATTCTAAAGGTCAAACAGCGAAATATTCGGAAAATCTTGCTTAAAGTCTTTGCCCAATATTGCGCTTTTGTATGGCTTAACAATACTCATTTTTGAACAATTTTTCTGTAAATTCTGCTTAGAAAGATGCTTTTTGTATGCATTTTTTTAATCAAACGTTCAAATTCCACTCCATTTTGACTTGATTTTTTAGTTACGCAGATTCAAATCTCAAGTGCAACACATTTGTAGTTAGTTGAAAAAGTTAGGTGTATTCATAGAATCATTCGACTTTTTCAACCCGCAATTGGAAAGCACACAATGAAGAAATACACCCAACTTTCTCAAGATGAAAGATACGAAATTTATGCTACTTTGAAAAGTAAAAGTTCAATCGCTACCCTTGCTCGGGAGTTAGGACGTTCACGA
>NZ_JACASN010000014.1:0-75144 GCF_013390985.1 Acinetobacter sp. Swhac1
ATTTACTTCGGATGCTAACTGATTTAGCACCTTGCAATGTTTGTCTTTTATGCGTAATTTGAGTGTCTGCAATGTTTGTCTTTTATGCGTAATTTGAGTGTCTTCATCCAATTATTTTAACAGTATTTTTCTTAATAGTGACTATAGTACAAGTATTTAAAAAGACATTTCGTGTCGTTCATATGATTTACTCCAGTCGCTTATATCCTCGTGCTGAACCACGAGGTTTTACGCTCCAGTGGATAAAAAAAAGCTCAACCATATAGGGATGGTTGAGCATAAAAAGGATGTGTATAAAAGCACATCCAGAGGGTTTGAAAATCTTGCTGCAAATGATATTTCACTGATTATTGAATACTGTGGATCATTTTCAGTACGTGAATTATGGAGTAATTTAGTCGACTATACAAATAGATTTTTCCTATTAATCCAAGACAAATATTCAATGAAAGATTCATCTTTTTTTCTTAACAATTTAAATTATCTTACTATTTTTACAATTATTTTAGAAAAATTAAAAAAACTGTCATAACTCATAACACTCAATACTGTATAAATTTTGAATAAAAGGCATTTTAAATACACCTTTATGTGATCAAAAAAACACCAATTAAACTCAACTTTTTGCTTGAATGTGTACGCGTGCTTTCATTTGTGCCAACACAATACCCGTTAAAATAATCAATCCACCGATACTGTGATAACTCCCCCACACTTCTGCCAACCAAAAATATGCAATGATAGCCGTGAAAACAGGCATCAAATTCATAAAAATACTGGTGCGATTTGGCCCTAAATATTGAACGGCCAACATCCATACCAAAGGTGCAATAATTGAAGGAAATATACCTGCATACAGCACACTTAAACCATTTTGGCTATTTAAATGATCCAAGCCGAACCACAAAATAAATGGCAGATGGTAAAGTAAGGCGAATATAATTTGCACATAAAGACTCAGCATGAGCGGCAATTTTAAATTCCATTTCTTTAAAAACACCCCATAAAAGGCGTAAAAAAATACCGCCAAAACCATGAGCATATCGCCCGCATGTCCTGTCAGCTGACTGAGTTGACGCAAATCTCCTTGTGCAATCACATACAACAAACCCGAAAATGAAATAATGCAGCCCAAAACCGCAAATCGTGTCGGAATGTCTTTTAAGATCAGCAATGAAACCAAAACCGTAAACATGGGAATAAACGCATTAATAATGCCCATATTGGTTGCAGTGGTGTAATTGGCTGCGGTATAGCTTAGACCTTGATACAGCACCAAACCAAAAGCACTAAGCACTGCCAACTGTTTCAAATGTGGACGAATCAACTCACGCTGCTGCCAAACTTTGGGCAATATCCACGGGGTTAAAATCAGAAAAGCAATCAACCAGCGATAAAAACTGATACTGACGGGTGAAATATACTCCGCCACATACCTCGTTACTGCAATATTTAAAGACCAAATCAATACCGCAATCAATGGCAATAAAATTGCCCAAAATACGCCTTTATCTGACCGTATCATGTATTCATCATCCTTGTTGTACCAAACAGCATACCTGCTGTGAAACCCTTTTCTATAACTGACTTGTGATGCAAAGTGCTAAAAACCCAGTGTCTATTTATGGCACTTTTCGCTCGATTTATCCATCAATAAAATAAAATGCAGATACGAATTACATTTTTCTGCGCAATATCACGGCTATGCGGGATTCCATCAGTGTCGTAAATTTCTTTGCTATAAAACTTGCTGTACCCAAAAATTACAGTTACAACAGTAGCGGTAAAATACAGATTCTAGGAAGCAACTATGCGCACTTCAGTTTATGACATTGCAGTAAAAACCAATCAGGGTACGGAAACCACATTAAATCAATATGCAGGAAAAGTGTTGTTGATCGTGAACGTGGCATCAAAATGTGGCTTAACCCCGCAATACGAAGGCTTACAGCAACTCTACGCAGCAAAACAGGCACAAGGCTTAGAAATTTTAGCCTTTCCATCGAATGATTTCTTGGCACAAGAACCGGGCAGCGATACAGAAATTCAGGAATTTTGCTCACTGAATTATCAGGTGAGTTTTCCATTGTTTGCTAAAATTCCAGTCGTGGGTGCAGAAAAACATCCTCTTTACACGGCTTTAACGCAAGCAATTCCTGAACGTATTGGTGAAGGCCCATGGTGGAAAGATTTGGTTGATTACGGCTTAACCCCAAATGAACCACCTGAAGTATTGTGGAACTTTGAAAAGTTTTTGGTGAATAAACAAGGTGAAGTGGTGGCGCGTTTTGCCCCAGATTTAACCGCAGATGACCCGCGCATTGTAGAAGCGATTGAGGCTGAATTGGCTAAATAATTTTTTATTCAGCAAGTTAAAGAGTTCTTTCATAAATTCTCTTTAAATCAATAATTCAGCTCCCTCATCCTCTTGCGGAATATATTCCTCATCCTGAGCCATATATGGCGCAAGAGAAGGGACTATCAATATCAATTCGACGCATTACTTATGATCATTTTTCTTTTATTAAAGAAGTGTAATTCATAGGAGTTTCTTTAAAACTCCTATTTTTTTTGATTTAGACAAAAAAATTAAGATTTGTTATTGCTTTGCAACAATCTGTTTTTTATTCATATTTTCGTTTTATATTCATTCTCAATGAGTACCAAAAATCACATGAATATGAAAAATGTATCTTCGAAGACACTACTTCCGTTTGCACTATTGAGTTCTGCCTTGCTACTCAGCGCCTGTGATCAAATGAACACGCCGCAAACGCAAACAACTAATCAAGATGATTCCAGCGCATCATCCAACAGCAATACAAACCCAACCAACGCTCCATTAAGCAGTGGCAATATGTTCTATATTGTGCGCGATGTGGCTGATCTACAGCTCAAAGCGGGTCAATATGTCGAACAACTGAATCAAACCAAGTCTGAATTGCAAACCGCTGTAGATGCGCAAGATCCACAACAATTACAAATTGCAGCGACTCAATTACAACAGCAGTTACAAGGCTTCAATCAAACACTAAGCAGCCTAGACTTAAAAACACAGGAAATTGATACCATCCGTCAAAACTTATTGGCTGCCAATCAGCAAGTTTTGGCTTCACCATTTTTAAATGGACAAGTCGATTTAAGCAAAGTGGACTTTAAGAAACTGGAACAGCAAATGGGGAGTATTCAAGCTGAAATGCTAAAGCTGGCGGGGATGATTTTACAGGGCGAATCGAATCAACCTACTGATACCACCAATATGGCATCCTAAGCAAAGATAAGACTTCAATTCCAAACAGTATAAAAAAAGCCACTCTTTCGAGTGGCTTTTTTCAATCTTAAACCGACAATTAAAGTGCGCGGTTTTTGATTTTGCGGATGGTTTCCAACTGTGCAGCAGTTTCTGCCAAAGCAGCCAAAGCAGCAGCAGAGTCCAAATCGCTCTTTTGATTGGCCAACAATTGTTCAGCGTGTTTACGCGCTTCAATAATTGCCGCTTCATCTAAGTTTTCTGCACGAACTGCAGTATCTGCAAGAATCGTAACAACATGCGGTTGAACTTCTAGAACGCCACCAGATACATAGATTAATTCTTCTGTACCATTTTCCAGCAGAACGCGGATTGCACCCGGCTGAAGCAAAGTTACCAGTGGTGCGTGACCCGGCATAATACCGAGTTCACCGCCAGCACCTTTTGCAATTAGCATAGTCACAGTGCCCGAGTACAAAGACTCTTTTACACTTACAACATCACATTGCATAGTCGCCATGAGAATCTCCTAAATTAGAGCTGCTAATTAAAGTTTCTCGGCTTTAGCAATCACTTCGTCAATACCACCAACCATATAGAACGCTTGTTCTGGGATATGATCGTATTCACCAGCTAGAAGACCTTTAAAGCCACGAATTGTATCTTTAAGCGGTACAAGTTTACCAGGCGCGCCAGTAAATACTTCAGCTACGTGGAACGGTTGAGAGAAGAAACGTTGGATCTTACGTGCACGGTATACAGTAAGTTTGTCTTCTTCTGACAATTCGTCCATACCAAGAATTGCGATAATGTCTTTCAATTCTTTATAACGTTGAAGAACGTTTTGAACTGAACGAGCAATTTCGTAATGCTCAGTACCAACAACTAATGGATCTAACTGACGTGAAGTTGAGTCTAGTGGATCGATCGCAGGGTAAATACCTTGAGATGCAATATCACGGCTCAATACTACAGTTGCGTCTAAGTGCGCGAACGTTGTAGCAGGTGATGGGTCAGTCAAGTCATCGGCAGGTACGTATACAGCTTGAATAGATGTAATCGAACCAGACTTAGTTGAAGTAATACGTTCTTGAAGAACACCCATCTCTTCTGCAAGTGTAGGCTGATAACCTACTGCAGATGGCATACGACCTAGAAGTGCTGATACTTCAGTACCTGCTAGTGTATAACGGTAGATGTTGTCTACGAACAATAATACGTCACGACCTTTACCGTTCTCATCTTTTTGATCACGGAAGTACTCAGCCATAGTCAAACCAGTTAACGCTACGCGTAAACGGTTACCAGGCGGCTCGTTCATCTGACCGTAGACCATTGCTACTTTGTCAAGAACGTTAGAGTCTTTCATTTCGTGATAGAAGTCGTTACCTTCACGAGTACGCTCACCAACACCAGCGAATACAGATAAACCTGAGTGCGCTTTAGCGATGTTGTTGATCAACTCCATCATATTTACGGTTTTACCAACACCCGCACCACCGAACAGACCAACTTTACCACCTTTCGCGAACGGGCAAAGTAAGTCAATGACTTTAATACCAGTTTCTAGAAGGTCAGTAGAAGCCGCTTGTTCTGCATAAGAAGGCGCTTGACGGTGAATTGGTAAACGCTCTTCAGTTGCAACTGGACCAGCTTCGTCGATAGGGCGACCAAGAACGTCCATGATACGACCAAGAGTCGCTGTACCTACTGGTACAGAGATTGGAGCGTTAGTGTTAGTTACGTTCAAACCACGCTTAAGGCCTTCAGTAGAACCCATTGCAATAGTACGAACTACGCCATCACCAAGTTGTTGCTGAACTTCTAATGTAGTTTCAGTACCGTCAACTTGGAGAGCGTCATAGATCTTAGGAACGCTGTTGCGTTCAAACTCGACGTCGATAACCGCGCCGATGATCTGAATGATACGACCGCCACTCATTGCTGTCTCCTCAATTCAAACTAATAATGTTAAACGGCAGCGGCACCACCAACGATTTCAGAAATTTCCTGAGTAATCGCGGCTTGACGCAGCTTGTTATAAATAAGTTGTAGGCTCTTGATCAGTTCACCTGCGTTATCTGTTGCAGCTTTCATTGCAACCATACGCGCAGACTGTTCACATGCGATGTTTTCAATCACACCTTGATAAACCATAGACTCGATGTAACGAACCAATAAACCATTTAACAGCTCTTCAGCTTCTGGTTCATAGATATAATCCCAACCGTATTGACGGTTAAGAGTCTTGTTTTCTTCAGCAGCTGCTAAAGGAACAAGTTGTTCGATTTTCTGATCTTGAGTCATGGCATTGACAAAGCCGTTTGACACGAGGTAAATGCGATCTAACTCGCCTTTATCGTACGCATCTAACATCACTTGCACAGAGCCAGATAACTGTTCAAGACTTGGCGCGTCACCTACGTTTGTAGTTGCACCAAGCACTTTACCGCCGTAGTTTTTAAAAAACGAAACCGCTTTTTGACCAATTAAAGCAAACTGAACTTCAATTGACTGCTCTTGTTGTTGCTGTACATGCTTTACAACTTTCTTGAACAAGTTAATGTTCAAGCCACCTGCCAAACCACGATCTGAAGACACGATGATATAACCAACGCGTTTTACAGGGCGTTCAATCATATAACGGTGTTTGTATTCAGGGTTCGCCTGTACCAAATGAGCAATTACACGGTGCATATTTTCGGCATACGGACGGCCTTGAGCCATGCGCTCTTGCGCACGACGCATCTTAGAAGCAGCAACCATTTGCATCGCGCGAGTAATCTTTTGCGTGCTCTTGATACTAGCAACTTTGGCGCGAATTTCTTTTAAATTTGCCATACGCTTAACCTAGTATTCGAAAGCCCTTTCAGGCTTCCGAAGGTTGATTCCGTGAACCAAACCTCTAACTAGCCAATGCTAAATTAGTAAGTTTGAGTCGCTTTAAAGCTTTCAATACCTGCTTTGATTGCAGCTTCGATGTCTTTGTTGAAATCACCAGTTTCATCGATTTGTTGCATTAACGCAGCATGTTCTGAACGGAAGTAAGAAATTAACGCAGCATCAAAGTCTACGATTTTCTTCACTTCTACGTCAGCCATATAGCCTTCGTTAGATGCATAAACTGAAACAGCTTGGTCAGCAATTGAGTATGGCGCATATTGTTTCTGCTTCATTAACTCAGTTACACGTTGACCATGTTCAAGTTGCTTACGAGTTGCTTCGTCAAGGTCAGAAGCGAACTGAGCAAACGCTGCCAATTCACGGTATTGCGCCAAAGCGGTACGGATACCACCAGACAATTTTTTGATGATCTTAGTTTGAGCAGAACCACCAACACGCGATACAGAAATACCCGCGTTCACAGCAGGACGAATACCCGCGTTGAATAATGATGTTTCTAAGAAGATCTGACCATCTGTAATCGAAATTACGTTGGTTGGTACGAATGCAGATACGTCACCTGCTTGAGTTTCAATAATCGGCAATGCAGTTAAAGAACCAGTTTGACCTTTAACTTCACCGTTAGTGAATTTCTCAACATAGTCAGCAGATACACGAGAAGCACGCTCAAGTAGACGCGAGTGTAGATAGAACACGTCACCTGGATACGCTTCACGACCTGGTGGACGACGTAAAAGCAATGAAATTTGACGATACGCAACAGCTTGCTTAGACAAGTCATCATAAATGATAAGCGCGTCTTCACCACGGTCACGGAAGTATTCACCCATTGTACAGCCAGAGTACGGAGCAAGATACAACATTGCTGCTGGATCTGCCGCTGCTGCTGCAACAACAGTTGTATACGCCATAGCGCCAGTTTCTTCTAGCTTGCGTACTACGTTTGCGATAGTCGATTGTTTTTGACCAATTGCTACGTATACACACTTAATGCCAGAGTTTTTCTGAGCGATGATCGCATCGATCGCCATTGCTGTTTTACCAGTTTGACGGTCACCAATGATCAACTCACGTTGACCACGGCCTACAGGGATCATGGTATCAACTGATTTATAACCAGTTTGAACAGGTTGATCCACTGATTGACGCCAAATTACGCCTGGTGCTACTTTTTCTACAGCATCAGTTAATTTTGCATCAATAGGGCCTTTACCATCAATTGGGTTACCCAAAGCATCTACCACACGGCCTAAAAGTTCTGGACCAACCGGAACTTCTAATACACGACCTGTGCAACGTGCTTTTTGACCTTCTTGAAGGCTTAAGTAGTTACCTAAAACAACGACGCCCACTGAATCCTGTTCTAGGTTCAGTGCCATACCAAATAAGCCGCCGTCGAATTCGATCATTTCACCGTACATTGCATCAGCAAGGCCGTGAATGCGCACAATACCGTCGGATACCATAACAATGGTACCTTCGTTTTTAGCGGTCGCGCTGGTGTCCAGATCGCCGATACGCTGTTTAATGAGCGCACTGATCTCGGATGGATTCAGTTGTTGCATTGCGCTATACCTCAATCTTTTATTAGTTCAGTCTTCGCAATTAAGCTAAAAGACGTGTCCGCATTTTTTCAAGCTTGTTAAGCGCAGAATCATCTATCACTTGGTCGCCTGCACGAATAACCACACCCGCAATTAACGCTGGGTTCACTTCTACAGAAACATTTACTGCCGCAGCGAAACGTTTTTCTAACGCTTGAGCAAGAATTTGTTCTTGTACAGAAGTCAATGGGAATGCTGATTCAATCACAACATCCACAGTATTGTTATTCTGTGATTTGAGCTGTTCGTATTCTGCTTGAATTTCAGGAAGCAAAGCCAAACGGTTGTTTTCAGCAAGCAATGTCAAAAAGTTTGACACTGCTGCAGTTTGGTCTTCACCTAAAACTTTGGCAAAAATACTCACCTGCTCAGCAGGCGTAAGCTCAGGGCGATTTAAGTAAGCTGAAAATGCTTCGTCTTGCACCGCAGCACTGAGCAAGTTAAGTGCTGTTGACCAATTGTCAGTTGCACCTTGCTCAGAAGCGTAAGCAAATGCTGCTTTAGCGTATGGGCGTGCCAACGTCAAGAGTTCAGCCATAATCTGCCTCTCTCTTAAAGTTTAGCAGCCAGCTGAGTCAGCATGGCATTGTGAGCTTCTGCGTCAACTTGCTGGCTAAGAATTTTCTCTGCACCAGTTACTGCAAGCGCAGCTACTTGTTGACGTAATTCTTCGCGAGCAGAATTGATTTCTGTATCAACAGCTTCTTTCGCTTGTTGACGAATACGCTCACCTTCAGCAGATGCTTGGGTACGCGCTTCTTCTACCAATTGTGCTGCACGACGATTCGCTTGTTCGATCAATTGAGCCGCTTGTGCTTTAGCTGCATCTAATTCAGCTTTCACTTGAGCTTGCGCATCGGCAAGATCAGCTTTGGCTTTCTCAGCTGCATTTAAGCCGTCAGCAATACGACGCTGACGCTCACTAATCGCATTGATTAGTGGTGGCCATACAAACTTCATGCAGAATGCGACGAAAATCGCAAATGCAATCGCTTGGCCAAACAATGTGAGGTTGATATTCATTGCAAATTCCTCAAATAGTGAATTTCGGAATTAAGCTGATTAACCTACAAATGGATTAGCGAAGATGAAGAACAAGCCAATACCAACACCGATCATAGGCACAGCATCAAGAAGACCTGCGATTAAGAACATACGAGTTTGAAGTTGTGGAGCCAATTCTGGTTGACGAGCAACAGCTTCAAGGAAGCGACCGCCTAAAAGACCAAAACCAATCGCAGTACCTAAAGCACCGAAAGCGATCAAGATAGCAGATGCAATTGCAACTAGACCTAAAGTGAGTTCCATGATAATTCCTCAGAGGTTAGGTTTTATACCAAATTAAGTTAAAAAATTGTGTGCCCAACCGCCCGATGACAGTTAGGCCATACCATTAATGCTTTTCGCTTGCCATGCTCATGTACACGATAGTCAACATCATGAAAATGAATGCTTGTAGCGTAATAATCAAAATGTGGAAAATCGCCCAAGGCACAGACAATGCCCACTGGATCCAGAACGGTAATAACGCGATAAGAATGAAGATTAACTCACCCGCATACATGTTACCGAACAGTCGTAGAGCCAATGAAACTGGTCGCGCCAAGAAAGTAGTCAATTCCAACAATAAGTTGAATGGAATTAAAAGCACTTTAGCAACTGGATTACTTGGGTTGAATGGGTTAAGTGCCAACTCACCAACGAAGCCGCCAACACCTTTCTCACGAATACTATAGAAAATAATTAAGAAGAATACAGAAATAGACATACCTAAGGTAATGTTTGGATCTGTAGTCGGAACAATTTTAAAGTAAACCTGATGAGGGTCCACACCCAGCATAGATGCAATCGCCTGTTGAGCTACATAAGGAATAAAGTCAACAGGGATTAAATCCATCAAGTTCATGAGGAAAATCCACACGAAAATGGTTAATGCTAAGGGTGCAATTAATCGAGACTTCCCATGGAAGGTATCACGTACACTTGAATCCACAAACTCGATAATCACTTCAATTACTGACTGGAATTTACCAGGCACGCCTGAATTTGCAGCTTTCGCAACAATCCAGAACAATAAACAGAAGATCAGACCAAGTCCGATAGACCAACCCATTGAATCCAAGTGAATAGCAGTGAACCCCATCTGTTGAGCTTCTTCAGCAGACTCAGCCAACTTCCATGAACCGTCTGGCATTTTGCCATAGGTCATATTGGTCAAGTGATGCTTGATATACTCGGTCGAAGTAAGGGCATGTTCTTCAGCAGCCATAAATCACACCTGGTCAATGTAAAAAAACTAATAGAACAAACGAACATCGCGTGCTGCTTGATATCTCGCCTATTCCTGAAAAACTTTTCAATTTTTGCTGCGTTTAGACTCGTTTTTGTAATCGTGACACCCAAAATGGCGCAACCCACGACATGCTTTGAACGAGCATAAAACCACAAAACAATGCCACCGGGGATAACGGCTGTACATTGCTTAAAATTAAAATGAATCCTACGATCACGATTGCAAACTTACCGAGCATTCCTCTATACATGTTCGAAAGAACCTGTCTGGACGCTCGTGCACCTGCTGCTCGAAACGACTGCCATGAAAAATAACAACTTGCCAACCAACAAACACTAGCACCAAGTGCAGCGCTTAAGGCAGCCGTTGAGTCTTTCAAGACCCACGCTATCAGGGCTGAAACTGGAATCATGAATGCTTGTAAGAAGACCAAAGCTTTAGCTAATCGTCGGTCAATCAAGCGACTAGTTCGGCTCATTTTTTTATCCACTCACAGCATTAATGCTTGACAAGTTCAACTGATGATCGTTTTTTATCGCAGGCATTATAGAGTTAGCCCCCTGAACATGCAATCGTTTCCCGACCTTAGTCGTGTTTTTTTGCATGTTTGTCTCGGAATTGTCATATTTCAAATTTGCTTAAAAAACGCATCATTTTCGTGCATTTAATACACAAGCCTTGGTTTGCTTGGCTAATTGCTGCCACGCTTGCACAAAATCATCTGCACCGCGCATGCTTTCATCGACCTTTTGAAACACAATTGGATTCAATTTCATATACTGATTTTTACTGGCATGTCCTTCTGCAAGTAGGCACATTTTTGGATTTGGTCGGTGATCGTTCAAATATTTAATTTGTGCGACTGTTGGCGCAATATGCGGATCATTGGTCATCGACCCAGAAAATTCTAAATTTAAGGCACGTTCTAAATATTGATAGGCATCGTGATAAGCCCAATATGGCTGTACTGCAGTTTGAGTCTGAAACTGACTTGCACTTTTGAATAAACTCTGTGCGAAGGCACGTGCGTTGTTCCAATAAGCATCGCGATGTTCAGGCATTTGCTGAGAACGTAACGCGGCAATAAAGAAGCCGATACGCACCGCATTGTTTGGGTCTAGCCAGACATGGCTGTCTACTGTATTTTTTAATGCTGCACCACGTTCTGAACGCTGCGGCAAAGTTTTAATAATGCCCGTATCTAATAAAGCAATCGCTTTAGGATTTTGATGTAATACACGTTCTAGCGGTGCTTCATGCGCCTTACCTAGCCAAATAATTAAATCCGCATCTTGGATGATTTTTCGATGTGCAGGCGTGAGCGATACATCATGCCCTGTTTGATCTGCCAGTAATAACGTGGGTGTTTCGATATTTTGCGTGACTTTTTGGGCAATCAAATAGATAGGATGGGTAGACACCACCAAAGCCTGCGCCATGCTGACAGTACTGCATAACGCTAAAAGACAGAAACTAAATAAACGAAACATTGCGGCATATCACGAAAAATCGACAAATGTTATAATATAACAAATTTATAAAAATACCTACGTATAATCGAAACTAATAACGCTTCATGCTAAGATTTACTGTCGTTTTTCTTTTAAAGTTCAACTGGGGTGGCTATGAGCTTATGTTCGCACGAGCATCACAATGCATTACATGGCGTTCACGACCATCACAATGTCGATCAACGTCTTGCCGAAGCTGAAAGTTTATGTGCGGCAACAGGTGCTCGTTTAACACCGCTACGTAAAGAAGTGTTGGAACTCATTCTCAAGGCATCTGCACCAATGGGTGCTTATGATTTATTGGCGAAAATTAAAAGTGAGTCTGATCGTCCTGCAGCACCGCCAACGGTGTACCGTACTTTGGATTTTTTACTGGAAAAAGGACTAATTCACCGTTTGACTTCAATCAATGCATATATTCCTTGCTGTCATCCACGTGAAGGACACCAAGCGGCTTTTTTGATCTGTACTGAATGTAAAGTCGTTAAAGAAGCTTCAGCGCAAGGTTTATTAGAGCAATTAGATCAGTTGGCAGCCTCTGACCGCTTTAGCCCGCATCACAGCATTATTGAGATTTCTGGAAAATGTCAGCAGTGCAACAGCAAATAACCACTGCACCGCTCATCGCCTTGCACAATATTCAGGTGCGAATAGATGAGCGCGATATTTTAAAAAATGTCGATTTTGAATTACATGCACGTGAAATTGTCACGCTAATTGGCCCCAATGGCGCAGGAAAATCGACTCTAATTAAAGTCTTGCTTGGCATTGTCAAACCAAATGCAGGCAAGCTCGTAAATGCTCGCAAATTGACCTTTTCTTATGTGCCGCAAAAGTTTAATCCTTCACACAGCTTGCCTTTAAGAGTGAAAGATTTACTGGCTTTAGAAAAATGCCCAGACGCAATTAAAGCAGAAATTATCCGCGATACTGGCATTGCCAAACTGCAAGATTCAAAAGTACAACAACTGTCTGGTGGTGAGCGGCAACGGGTGCTATTGGCACGCGCCTTATTACGTCAACCTGATGTTTTAGTACTGGATGAGCCGATGCAAGGACTAGATATTCAGTCCGAAGCTGAACTGTATGACTATGTGCGCAACTTACCCAGCAAATATGGCTGTGCGGTATTGATGGTGTCGCATGATTTGCAATGGGTCATGCAAGGCACGCATCGTGTGGTCTGTTTAAATAAACACATTTGCTGTAGCGGTTTGCCCGAAAATGTACAGCAACATCCTGAATACCAAGCTATTTTTGGAACCAATCGAGTGTTTTATCAACATCACCATGAACACTGCGCCCATGGCGATCATGCCGAGCCTTGTCAGCATGATTCACGTCCTCATATTCACCCTGAACCGGAAGCTTAACCCATGATGGATTGGCTACAATTGCTGTTACCTGCATGGATCATGGGCAGTTTATTGGTATTTTTGACCGCCCCACTTGGCTGTTTAATGCTGTGGCGACGCATGTCCTTTTTTGCCGATACGATGGCGCATGGCACTTTATTGGGTGTGGCAATTGCAGGCGCGTTAAGTTTACCTCTGTGGATGGGCGTGACATTCTTGGCATTATTATTGGTGGGTGTTTTGTGGATTTTACATGATCCACGGTTGCCGAATGATGCATTATTGGCGCTCTGCTCTGCGACCTTGCTCTGTTCAGGTTTGCTCTTTATTCAGCATATTCCAAGTTTGCGTCCTGAATTGCTGAGCTATTTATTTGGTGATTTACTCACCATTTCATGGGCAGATTTACCTGTATTTGCCCTAGTGATTATTGTTGCTTTAGCGGTGCTGTATAAATTTTGGCAGGCACAAATTCAAATCGCAATTGACCCTGATATTGCGGTTAGTGAAGGCGTGAATGCCCAATGGCAACGCCTGATTTTTATGTTGTTGTTGGCATTATTTACGGTATTGGCTTTACGTGCAGTCGGCTCTTTATTGATGGGCGCATTGCTGGTGATTCCCGCCTTAACCGCACGTTTATTGGCTCACTCGCCTAAACAAATGGTGATTTGGGCATTTATTGTGGCGCAAATTGCAGTCAGCGTAGGTTTATGGTCAAGTGCGGGCTTAAATATTTCGACAGGTTTAAGTATTGTGATGACTATGGCGATCATTTTTGCGGTGATTTTTAGCGTACAAAAAGTCAGAACGATGGCTTAGTTTTTCGTTCATGAGTATCTATATTTTTGTATTGCAGCAATGAGCATTACGACCAAAAGTGGCAGCATGTACACTATCCACAGTGCCATATCACTGTGAATCACTTGCTGTAAAAGACTCAGTTGCTGCTGAGCTTCTGAAACAGCATTCCAATCTATTGTTTGTAGATAAAACATTGCATGAATGGCAATCAACAACACAGCTGTGATATTAATCAACACCACACTTTGCCACACCGTATGTTTAAAATAAGTTTGCAAAGCGGAAAATACAAAAGAAAAAATCAAATTGATACTCAAATGTGCCATCAAAGCAATTGGCCAAAACACGCGATCTACTGAAAAGTGAATCGCTAATCCAATTGCAATTAAAGTTGAAAAACTCAAAAGCAACATGCTAATCCACCAATGTTGCCAATAACGTGCTCGCGGAATACCTTTTATTTTCAACGTATATCTCAATCTATTTTTTTATAATTACAACATACACTTTTGTTTAATTGAAGGCATTACTGATGCACCAAACTCAACAAAAAAGCAGCGCCTGCAAACAATGCAGCAAAAGTACGATTCATGACTTTTTGCTGCTTCGGTGATCTTAACAAACGTAAAACTTTAGCAGCCAAGCCCGTATAGCCCGCCATCACAATCAAATCAATACTAATCATGGTCAACGCCATAATTGCATATTGCGTCCATTGTGGTTTAGATAAATCTAAAAATTGCGGTAAAACTGCCAATAAAAACACAATTGCTTTGGGATTGCTCATATTAACCAGAAAGCCGTACATCACCAATTTTCCAGCAGATTTGCGCGTCAACTCATGCTGAATTTCAATCGACTGTGCAGGCGCTGCCCATTGCAAATACGCCAGATACAACAAATACGCCACACCAAACCATTTCACAATCAGAAATGCCCAAGGCGTTGTCGCAAATAATACCCCTGCCCCTGCGGCTACAATCGCAATTTGCAATAATAAAGCCAGTTGTAGACCAATCGCATTCCAATAACCATGTCGAAAACCATAACTCAAACCGCTCGACATCGAAGCAATCGCACCCGCGCCAGGTGAAACACTAATCACCCAACAGGCCAACATAAACGCAATCCAAACTTGATAAGACATATATCGCTGCTTTTCACAAGACAGTGCATTATATGATATTTCACTTAATCTCATGGCTAAAAACGTTGAATAAAATCGGGTTCAGGCTATTAAGCCTGCATGCAATCAGGCACAATAAAGTCAACTTTATAGAAAACAACAAATTTTCAGGAGCTATACATGACTGCCCAATCTGTAATTTTGCCACTACCTTCAGATCATGCTCGCTTTCTTGTACTTCGTTTAAAAGACTTAAGCATTACTGAGTTAAAAGAAAAATTGGCTGACTTGTTTAGCACACGGGATCGTTTGATTACCCAACATCCACATGCCCAAATTAAAACTGGCGTTGCTTTTAGTCCTGAACTTTGGGCACAACTCTATGAGCAATCTCCAGATGGTTTTAAACAATTACAACCGATTCAAGGGGCGTACCCAATGCCTGTCGTGCCTGCCGATGTGATTATTCATCTCGCGAGTGCCCGTTCAGATATTTGCTTTTCGCTCAGTCAGGCCTTTTTTGAGGGGATCCAAGACAAAATTGAAGTGTTGGATGAACGGGTCTGTTTCCGTTATTTTGATGGACGCGACATGACGGGATTTATTGATGGTACCGAAAACCCACAATTTCCAGATGATCGTGCCGAAGTTGCACTTTTAGGGGAAGATGCAGGCGTGTTTGCCGATGGTTCTTTTATTTTTGCACAGCGCTATTGTCACGATTTAGAAAAATGGAAAAAGCTCAAAGTCGATGCCCAAGAACACGTGATTGGACGCACCAAACTTGAATCGATTGAATTAGACGAAGATGTACAACCTGAAAATTCGCACGTTTCACGTACAGTCGTTGAAGATGATGCAGGCGATGAAATGGAAATTTTGCGCCACTCTTTACCTTATGGTGATGGCAAGGGCGATCAGGGTTTATTCTTTATTGCTTATACCAAAGATTTGAGCATTATTGATGCCATGTTAGAACGTATGTTTGGTACTTCAGGTGATGGCATCCATGACCGTTTATTGCACTTTGTGACTGCCATGGATGGCGCATATTACTTTGCCCCAAGTGAGGAGCTGCTAGAAGAAGTTTTGGAAGGTTAAGATAAAGAGGCCGACGAGAGTCGGCTTCTTGATTTTATTAAATGCAATTAATACCCTTTGCATCTAAATTTATTTTATTAAAAACTGTTGTCTTTTTAGTTTTTAAATTTAAATATTCTGCTTCATACAAGATATAGCCTTGTGACATAAACCTGTATTGTCCATTCACTTTATTGTCAATAATCTCTTGTACTGTCCTATAAATTTCAGGCTTGGCGTTATCCCCCATATCCACTTCTTCAATCCTTAAAGTCGTAGATAGTTCAATTTTTTTCATGAATGGATAATACATAATTGAATTTATATTAGGATATTCACTAGGCACCAATAGAACAGATTTGCTACCACTACTAAAACAATAGTAATCTTTTTCTGAAGAATAAACCTGTGTACAAGAAACTAAAATAAATAACAAAATAAAGAAAATTCTCATAATTCTTTTAACCTTTTTTCAGCAAATAATTTCGCAGCATTCGCCGTATAACCATAACGCTTTCGACTCACTATCTGCCCACCTTCTTTTTTAGTACCAAATGGAAAGGTTGTCGTTTTAGTCATTTCAAGAAAACGCATATATCCTTTTTTTGCTTCGTTTAAATTTTTAATTTTTCCCTTTTTTTTACCTAGTGGATCATTCCATAGTCCCCAACCAAAGCTTTCACCACTTTTATTCTGCGCAATAGAACTTTCCTCAAAACTCAAATATGAGTCCAACGTGGCTATTATTTTTTTATTAAGATATCCACATTCTTTAATATTGAAAGCGGAAATAGCTCTTTTTAAGTAGTTCTCTCTATCATCGAAACCATTATATCCCCCATTAATTAAAGAGCATGTGGCTATCAAATCATTATTTAGTGCATAAGGAGTTAAGCCACCTGATTTAGAATGAAGCCAATACCACACCGCCGAACCTACCGCATGTTTTTTCTCCGTAGCAATACGTACTTTATTGGCTCCTAGAAAGTTCTCATTAATAGCTTTACCATATCCCTCATAATTTGATTTATAGGTAATTTGCATTAGGCCCCTACCTTTATATCCATCATAAACCTCACTTTCCGACTTTCCTCCTAGCCCTTCCTCCATAAGTCTATAACCCGCAGTTTCATGTAATGTATGTGCGATAAAATGTGCTTTTTCTAAACACCTATTCATACTTAATTTTTTAAATTGTTGATTCAAATCATTTAAAAAACTTAATGCAGTCGAAGTATTTGTAATCTTCTTAAATTCTTCTACAGTGATATCTCTATTACAAGCACACTCTGCGTTATCTATTCTTTTATTTATGGTTGGCTTATCCTGATTAGTGTTACCTTTAACGACATCCACATCCAAAACCAATTTAACATTATTTTGTTTTAAGCTTTTTACTAAATAAGTTTCTGGGCTTAAAGGAGAGCCATCTGGCTTAAATACAGTAATCTGAATTTTCTCACCAACCCTGCTTTGAACAGGAATTTTTCCATTGGATATAGAAAGAATTTTTTTAGTTTGAGTACCTAACGCAACAATTTCCACTTTGGTATTTTCAACCACATAATCTTGATGATTACGATCCAAAAGACTTATGAATGTCTTACTTATAAAATTTTCATAAGGCTCATCTAGTTTAATTATGATTGGTGTTTGAGAGCCATTTTCTGAGTTAATAGTACTTTTCAGTACAAATTTATCTTCCAAATTCAAAACTAGAATTTCTATGTCCCGATTGGGTGAAGAAAGTACTTCTACAATTCCTTGCTCATCTGTCGTACGTTCAAATGAACTTTGTCTTCCTTTGGGACGAGATTTCACAGGGAAATTAATTAAAACTTTTTCATTACAATCTATGACTTTAAATAAAGTTGTGACAATTCCTTTTGAGCTAGGTGTAATTTTTTCTTTCCGATATTCTTCTATGCTTTTAGGTAAAAATACTTTTAGAGGATTGTTTCTAGAAGAAACAAGAGATGAGTTAAGCGTTTTAATCACAATATAATCTTTAGCATTAGGAGGCTTTGCCAAAATTTCTACAGTTCGATTAGGCGAACCTTGAAATATAAATAATCCCTCTTTATCTGTTTTTTTTGAATTTTCTCTTGATGAACCTTTATAACGCGATTTAACGTTTAAATTGATAACATATTTCCCAGAGGCATCATAAATTTTTGAGATTACTGTAACTAAATTACTCATTACTTAACCTCCTCTTCAGCATATACATCGTCCTCAGAGTTAATCTCCGTGACCTCATCCATTAGTTCATCTATATTGTCAAGATTCGATTCTTGGATCAGTTGTGTATATAAAGACGCGAAGCCTAAAGCAACAAAGTCTGTCGGTTGAGAGGTATAAAAGCGTAACGTACTCAATTGATTATTTTCATTTAATATAGATTTATTAGTTTTAATGAGCTTTCCATTCAATTTATCTAAAACAAAGATTTCTTTTTCTCCTGTAGAGGGCTGATTCCACTGATAATTAATTTTATTACTGAATAACGTTGGTGACTTAGGCAAGCTTATTTTTTCTTCAATAATCTTCTCCCCACCCTCAAAACAATGCTGTCCTGCTTTCGCCTCAAATTTAGCTGAAGTACTCACAAAAACACCTTTTGAATTAATTTTGATTTGTGAACCACCTGCCGTTAGCACAATTTCTTTTGGACTGGTAATTTCCACCCGATCTTCCGTAGAAATCAGCTTGATTTTCTGGCGTGCAATTGCATCTATAGCACCATCTTGTGCCTGAATTTCGACTTTACCCTTGGCTGCAAAAGCACGTATACCTTGCTCCGCTGCAAATAAACTGATTTTATCGCGTGCATGTGTAATCACAGATTTTTGGGTAGAAACATTAATACTGCCTGCGGCACTTTGATGAATATGTTGATCTGCAGAAAGGTGTAAATCTTGCTGAGTTGAAACTGCAATTGAGTTGGGCGCACAAAGAATCATAACCGCCTGCTTAAAACTTGCCGCTTTAGTTTGATCTTCTAGTTCAATTTGATTTAAAAATTCTTTGAGATGCTCCAGTGTTTCCAAAGGATCTGTTTGCTGATTTTGTGCCAACTCACTTAAGCCTTTGCTTGCCGCTAAACTAGACTCCAATTGCCTTTTGGCAGGACTCGCATCTAAATGATACGCTTGTGCCTGTGCTTGTGGATGAGTTGAAAGCAGTAAGCCTGCACCTGCACGCACAGCTCCCCACCGATCAGTTCTTAATTCAAAGCCTTCGCCGCGCCCAATTGAATCCTCCTGCCGCATTGGATGGCTCAAATATCCTAAATTCAACTGACTCGCAGCATGACTACTCTGCAATTGCGCACTGAATTGTTTGGTGGTGTCATTGAAGCGAAGTTGGTTAAACCCTGCACCACGTATTTCTTGTGAACGAATCCCGCTCAAGTATTTGGTATCGGGTAGAGTTCCAACTGTATCGAATTGTGTCTGTTGTCGTTCTGCCTCATGTAAACGTCCAACCACAAAAGGACGATCAATATTGCCATCAAAGAAATCCACCACCACAATTTCACCAATACGTGGGTGAAATCTTGCACCATAACCCTCACCTGCCCACGGTGTGAGTACATCCACCCACGCCGAATCGCTCTCATTGTCGTTGGCACCCGCACCACCATCATGCAAGTGGTCATCACTTCGGGTAAATAAAAACCGAACTTTAATACGCCCCCACGCATCTACATGCACGGTTTCATCCTCAGGTCCAACCACTTTAGCGCGCTGTGGATAAGCCACGGGACGATGCACTAATGGATTAAACTCTGGAACGAGCGCAATATGTCGTCGAATCAAATTCAATTGACAAAATTGTTGAGGATCACCCTCCAACGGTAACTGAAATGTCCACTGACTTTGTTGCAGCAGACTCAAAAAATGCTGTTGTAATTCAGGTGCTAAATTGTTTTGGTTATAAAACTGTTTGGACAGTATTAAAAACTCTCGTTCAGTTTGGGGATGTTGATCAATTTCAGCATGCCCGTGTAATTCAAACCAATACCCCACTTGCGCATCACGTAAATTACTTTGCGCGGAAAAATATTTTGCCTGCAAATCATAATACTGAGCCAATTGTTGTCCCAATTGTTCTAATTGTTCGGTACTTGCAGCTGTCACCTGATCTTGCCCAGTTAAGTCTTGCATCCACGCAGGACTCACGCACCACGCCTGTTCTAAACTTAAAGCTTCACTATTTTGTGTGCTACTTTGTAAGGGCGATGTGAACTGTACTGAATTTTGGTCCTGTGCCAAAAGATCGGGTTGCCAGCGTTGTAACTGTACTTCAGTGGGTTGCAGGTTACGCTGTGCCATCCAAGTGTAAATGCTATCCCGCTGCTCGATTGCACTTGTACGCTGAAATGCCACTCGTCTACGTTTTAAGGGCTGATAATGACTATTCTGCTCAATCAGTCTTAATTTTTGTGTATCCATAGGCGTTAAAAAATGCTCAACCCAAGGTTGTTTTTCATCCACCAACCAATTGATGCCTTCGCTACGCCACAAACGGGTTAAAAACTCATAATCGCTTTCGTTGGATTGTATGATGAGAGGTCGAATTGCATAACGCTGACTGAGACCACTTAAATCTAAACTTAAACTTGCAGCAAATAATGCACTGCGGTCTTGCCATTCTTTAAACAGAATTTCACTCACCTCCACCACAGTTTTATTCATAAATACCCGACTGTTGCGGCGTTTATGCCACAAAGCCGTTGCATCCTGAATCTGCAATTTATAGAGACTGAGCGTGCCATCACTTTGCCCTTGCGCTGCTGCAGTAATAATGCCGCTATGTCGAAATAATTCGCCTTGATCGGTGAGTTGATCTACAGCCACCCGACTGCCAATAAATTGTTTCAACGGCAAATTTGCATGCGGTGAGAGGCATAAGACATCCATCTGCAAACCTTGGTTGATGGCATGCTGACCATAAACGCACTGCAAAAAGACCTGATGATTTAAGGCTGAATTAGAAAACTGGATATGAATTGTGCGGTGTTGAGGGCTTAAGCCAAATTTTTCTAATACAGCAAAGAGTGAACTTTGCATTGTTATTATCGTTGCTATTTTTATAGTGGCGCTATTCTAATCAGCAACTTGGCAATTATCTAGAGCGTAAAATGGATAAAGCGATAAACGGAATTTGCAGTTAAGACCATCTCCATCGCCAATTTTGATAATCCTCAATCCCTCTATTGATGAAAAATCAACAAACATAACACATTGCGTTACTCTGCAGTCAAGACAATCTTCAATCGCTATGCTACAACTGAGTTATGCCGTCAAAAAAGGAGAGGTGAAGAAATTTATTGTTTTTTATCAAAACCTTTTTTTATTTTTATTTCGTCATCTCAGCTTTCTACATAAAAGGGTCATCATTAAGCTTTAGCATAATAAAAGCATGCAAATGCCTTACATATATAACTGCTATTCGGGAGCGAACATGAATAACAGCCAAAATTATGTCAAACAAATTAAAAATGCTAAACGTGGAGGATATACGCCTACCATCGCCAAAGACATCAACAAACATAAGATTCAAAAAGCCATTCGCCTAATTGAACAATGGAGAACGCTCGCAAATGAACTCAAACCACAAATGCAACTTGATATGGCCTTTACCTTAGAAGAATGTGCACAGGATTTAGATCGCATCTTAAGAAATAAATAATCGCTTTTCACACTTCATTTCAAGTTATTTTCTTCAATGAGCCCACCCGCTGGGCTCATTTCATACAAAACCTTCTATGTGATTTCCTCGTTTGTAACGCGCCAAAATACTGTGTACAAAATCTTCAAAAACTCTATGCCCTGCATTAAACGGTTACTTTTTGGCTTGCGCACACGTAAAAATTCTGTAAAATTCTCTACACAACGCCGGCATAGCTCAGTTGGTAGAGCAACTGACTTGTAATCAGTAGGTCCACAGTTCGAATCCGTGTGCCGGCACCATATTAAACCTCATAAGTTTTTAATTTATGAGGTTTTTTGTTTCTATAAACGTATATTTTTATCTTCCTCATGCTGCTCGAATCTCCAATTTATTTAGGGCTTCGATGTATCTGCAAAACTTCAATTGCAATACAAGATTGTGACTTTTCACTTGTTAAATGTATTTTATGATTTAGAATGCTGTACACATATTTCAGATCGTATTTTTATATTGATGGTCTATTTTGTTGATGTTTCATCCATATAAACTGACATTTAAAAATATTTTTGTGAATTAAAATAAAAATTTAAAATTATAAGTCTTAGAAAATTGAGTATTAAAACAATGCTTCTCTAAAATTTTCCAGTTTAAGGAAGACCTCATGGCTCAAAGCTTTGCAACGCATCATTCCATGACCAATCATGGTGGAATCATCCTTGCCAACCAAATGCGTGTTTCTCAAATGGGAAATTTATTTTTAGTGGCGGGTGATGGACATTTCTGCCCTCAGTGCCAACGTTGGTCCACGATTATAAAAAGTCACGATCATATTCTTTTTGATGATAAAGCCGTGGCTTATGTCGGAGATCAATTGACGTGTGGCGCAAAAATTTTACCGAAGCAGTTTCATGTGGTGGGTAGGATTTAAAGCTAAGCATGGACAACTAAACACCGAAAAATCCCATCATCTAACAGCTCATTACAATAGATTAAGCTTTTTCCGCACTCACCTGCACATATTTAATCCAGCCATCTGCATAGAACTTGGCACATAAACGTGCGGTCATGGCAATTTTAAACCAGTCTGCATCTCGCGTTTGAATTTGATGCTTGAGATGCTGATACACATAATCAGCAAAACCCGCCAAAACCTGTGCCGACAAATCTTCCACCTGAATCTGTTTAAATTCAAACTGTGCCAAGACCGCTCGAAGCTGACTTTCGGACATTAGATCTTTAAAATTGACATCGGCAGATTTTAATAAGGCACGATATTGCAGCTGTTTGAATGCATGTGGTGGCGCTTGTTCTGCCCAAATTAAATAATGAAAGCCCAAACGTCCGTTTGAATTCAAAACTGCATTGACCTGACTTAAAAATGAATTCAAATGACTGTGATATGCCGCATCAATACAGAACACCACATCAAAACGTGGTTGTGGAAAAAGTGCTTTTAAATTTAAAAATGAAGCAGCGTGAATTTTAATATTTGAATTTAAATGTTGTCGAATCGACTGCACATGATGATCTTGTAGCTCAACAGCTTCAAGTCGTTGTATTTGATAGTGCTCCAACCAATATTTAAGACTGGCACCTTGCCCACAGCCTAAATCCAGTACAACATCTTTTGAATTTAAATGCACTGCTGCGGCCAAATGCGCTGCTAAATTTTGACATGCAGCGGGATAATCAGATCCCACTGCATCTGACCAATAACCTAAATTGCTCCACGGCAGTGCGGAAGTATCTCCCAAATATGCCGCTTGAATGGCATATTTATGTTTTGGAAAATGCTGTCGTATCGCCTGTTGCCATTTCATACTGACTCAGTCTAATTCAAAAAAGAGGGGCTGTTGATAATTCATCTATGTTTGCGACATGAGAGATATATCTCGCAAGGTTTTTTAGCCGATATAAGGCATGAGGCAGGAAATTTAGTCATTCTAAATGACTGACTCATAACGCAATAGCAGCAAAAAATATGCTTGTCCTGAAAGGCTGTGGCTAAAACTTTCTCAGATTGCGTTATGAAACTTGGCAATAGTCTCGCTATTCCCTGCGTTTCATGCCTGATCTGCTCAGTTTTAGCCTACAGCACAAACCATTTATGAAATATCAACAGACCCTAAACTTAATAACCTAATTGCGGCGCAACCTCAACTTGTGGTTTTAAATCAATAAACGGTAATGGTGCACCAAAAATTTCTGCAATATGCATAGCGGAAGTCACTGCAGATTCTAAAATTGGTAAACCATCGCACGACCATGAACCGCAGAAGAACACTTTACGATTGTCTTGGTGATGGCGCTGCTGCAACTCTTTGTTTAATGCCACCGTCTTTGAATCCACTACAGCGCGGGTTAAAGTCACCGTTGAAATGATCTTTTTCGGATCAATTGGTGTGACTGGACGCCATGTTTGGAACACTGGAGATTTGCCGACCAACGTTGGTTCAATCGAGTTAAGCCATACCGTAAATTGCTGACGGGTAAATTTACGATCCATCATATAACTTAAAACTGACCAGTCTTTACGTTTTGGCGGCATCACCGTTTGATCGGTGTGAATCACCAAATCACCCTGCTCGAATTTGAATTGTTTGAGCAATTCAATATCTTCAGAAAATTGTTGATTATCTAAGAAGTCTTGAACTTTAGTGGTTGGCGTTGCAATCACCACACGGTCAAATGTTTGCGACTGACCCTCAGAATTTTCAACAATTACACCATCTTCTTGTTGATGAACACGAGTAATCGCTGCACCACTTTGAATATTAATACCTTCAATCAACTTATCAACCAATGCAGGCGTGCCACCTTGTAAACGCAATAATGCATCACCATCAGTCAATTGGCGTAAAAATACCAACAATGGTTTTGCTGGCCATTCACCAATGGTTTTAGGGTCACAAGTACAAATGGTGTAAAGCACTGGCATCACTGCACCATGCCAAAACACTTCTTCAATTTCGTTACGGTTGATAAATTCCGCAAGGGTAATGTCTTGGTTTTTAGATTTGAAAAATTTAGCGATGGCTGTTTTTAACTGCAACATGCCTTTTACCAAACGCCAGCCGTATTGTTGTATGCCTTTACGGTTGTTAATGATTGGGAAATTACCAATACGGGTACGGCTTGTGGTCAGCCAAGTTTCGGTACGATCTTCAAATAACCAACTGCACGCCATATAAGTACGCACAGGATAAGTTTTAATGCCTAAATGTGTGGCCAAGCTGAGGGTGTTTTTCCACAAATGTGGGTTCATGACCCGTAACGGCGCATCAATTAAACCATCCTCAAATTCGATGCTATGACTGTCCATTCCACGACCAGGCAGCGCCTCAAAAATTGTAATGTTATGCCCTGCATCTTTAAGAATTCTTGCGGTAGCCAGTCCAGCCATACCACTACCGATCACTGCGATATCCAAACCGATCATCCATCTTTTTACATACTTTATGAAATTATGAACCATGCCTAAGGAAAATGAGCTATTAAAAACTACCAGATTGTGTACTTTTCACAGAGAAACAACACAAAGTACATTGGCAATATGATTACATTTTTTAACAATCAGAAAGTGCTTAAATAAGCCTTAGAATTTATTTATATTATTTCTTTAATACTATAAATAGTGTTCTAAACCATGTAGATAAATTCACCAATTTTATAATTTTCGTTTTACAAATAAATCTCTAAACGCTATGATACCAAGCACAAAAATGATAACTACATCACATATAATTATCATAAGGAATATGATCAATCCGCTAAAACTAGAAATTTGACAGCGCCAGAACAACAAAAGCCTCGGTCGGGACATCGACATGAGGCTTTTTTCTTGGCTAAGATTTTTTAAAGCTTAACCCGCTTGATGTTGAATCGGAATTTCACCAAACTTGCCTTGATTAAAATCTTCAAAAGCTTGAATGATTTCCTGCTTGGTATTCATGACAAATGGACCATAGCCTTGAATAGGTTCATTTAATGGCTTGCCTGTCAGCACTAAAAATTGCGTATCTTGCAGTGCTTCAAGCTGAATTAACGCTTCGCCATCTTGAGCAAATAACACCACTGAGTGATCTTGCACAAGTTGACTGCCATTGACCCGCACTTCACCTGCCAACACCACCAATAAAGTATTGTGATCTACCAGCACATGCAGCGCTTGGGTCTGTGCAGCTTTCAATTGTCCATCCCAAACATTGACAGGGCTAAAGGTGCTGGCAGGCCCAGATTGCTCTGCGTACTGACCTGCAATAATGCGTAAATGCCCCGCCTGATTTTCAAACTCAATTTTCGGAATATTTTGAGATTCAATGGCTTGATAACGTGGCGATGTCATTTTGTCTGCGGCAGGCAAATTCACCCAAAGCTGCACCATTTCAAACAATCCGCCTTGTGCTGCATAGTCTTTGGAGTGAAATTCCTCATGCACCACACCCGCACCTGCTGTCATCCACTGCACATCGCCTGTTTTGATGGTGCCACCACCACCTGCCGAATCTTTATGCGTCACTTCGCCCCGATAGGCAAGCGTCACCGTTTCAAAACCGCGATGTGGATGCGAACCAACACCATGTTGTGCGGTAGTCGCATCAAAATGATACGGCGCTGCATAATCCAAGAGTAAAAATGGACTGATCGCCTGCCCTAAACGGTCATAAGAAAATAGATTTTTGACTGGAAAACCATCGCCCACCCAATGCATGTTTTGGTTGCGATATAAACCGATTATTTTTTTCATGTGTTACACCTATTGCTAGGAGAATAGATGTTTTGATCTTCATCGCTCATCGCACCACAACCTAGTGCAAATTTGGCATACAGCATTGCAAGAATGGAATAATCTTGCTGAAACTTATACATGGTTAAACAAATCATGAGCATAAAAAATCCAGAAGCGAGGTTCTGGATTTTTAAAATTGAGTGCGATGATTCGATTAGATTTTACCCACCAAATCAATAGATGGTGCTAGGGTTGCATCGCCTTCTTTCCACTTGGCAGGGCAAACTTCGCTAGGGTGTGCATGCACATATTGCGCTGCTTTTACTTTACGCAATAACTCTTGCGCGTCACGACCAATACCGCCTGCATTGATTTCTACAATTTGGATTTTACCTTCAGGGTCAATCACGAAAGTACCACGATCTGCTAAACCTTCTGCTTCAATCAGCACTTCAAAGTTTTTAGACAATGTCCAAGTTGGGTCGCCAATCATTGGATACTGAATCTTTTTAATTTCTTCTGAGGTGTCATGCCATGCTTTATGGGTAAAGTGCGTGTCTGTAGATACTGAGTAAATTTCCACACCCATTTTTTGGAATTCAGCATATTGATCGGCTAAATCGGCAAGTTCAGTTGGGCAAACAAAGGTGAAATCTGCAGGGTAGAAAAACACCACTGACCATTTACCAATAAAGTCTTGCTCAGATACGTCAATAAATTGACCATTGTGGTAAGCGGTTGCGTTAAATGCTTTGACTTGGGTATTGATTAAACTCATGGATGACTCCTCAATTCGTTTCGGGGATTGCTTATCTTGTGTAGCTAGAATACGAAAATCGAAATAATCGGTAAAACAGTGTTTTTTTATAAAAATAATCGGATTTATGAATTATAAGTCCTATCATAGTTTGAAATTTAATCGAGAAAATAGATATTTGCTAAATATCTGCATAAAAAACCCTTTGTCGAAACAAAGGGTTTGGATGATGATTTTCCATTTTGAATCAAATGGCTATCTCTAGTATGTGTCAAAACGGCAAATCATCATCTAAATCTGCAGGTGCGGTTGCAGGCGCAGCTTGTGGCTTCGGTGCAAAACCACTTGGGTTATTGTTGGCATAGCCACCACCCTGATTTTGGTTAAAACCGCCTTGATTTTGATTCGCATAACCTGTGGCTGGAGCTTGGTTCTGATTGCCATAACCGCCTTGGTTATTGTTAAAACGTGGTTGAGCAAAGCCACCATCTTGCTGGTCAGATTGTCCACGGTTAGCAGAGTCGAGCATTTGCATTTGATCGCCACGAATTTCAGTGGTGTAACGCTCTTGACCATTTTGGTCTGTCCACTGACGCGTACGCAATGAACCTTCAATATATACTTTAGAACCTTTGCGTAAATATTGCTGTGCAATCTCGCCTAAACGGTTATGTAAAACAATGCGATGCCACTCTGTTTGCTCTTTACGCTCACCTGTGTTTTTGTCTGTCCAGACATCACTGGTTGCGATAGAAAATTGAGTGAGAGAACCCCCGTTTGGGAAAGTTTTTGTTTCAGGATCACGACCTAAAGTACCCACTAAAATGACTTTATTTACACCACGCATTAGATGTTTTCTTCCTATTTGTTTCTATTATTTACTTTATAAGAGTTATGCTTAAATGGCTACCTCTTTCCCAAACAAGTGCGTTAATTGTTGTCGCGCAGCATCATCAATATGCTGTTTATCAACCTTTACATACGCCACTTGTTGGTCAGACATCACCACGACCTCTTCAATACCACGAATTGCCAATAACTGAGAAGTCCATTCATCTGTTTCTCTATTCTCAGGCAAGCGCAACACCAAAGACGAAAGATAGCGCGGCTGCGCCAATCCAAAACTAACAAGCAGCCAAATTATAGCAATCGCAGTCAAAATACTCCAACCCATTGCGGTGTGGTTGAGCATCAACAATTGCCCACCAATCATCCCACCAAAAAATGCTCCCAAAAACTGACTGCTCGCATTCACACCCATCGCGGTGGCTTTAGATTGAATTGGTGCAGCCTTTGACAACCACGAAGGTAATAACGCTTCCATAACGTTAAAAGCAATAAAGAATAAGCCCAAACCCAATAAAAGGATGTACTTCGATTCAAACCCAAAAATCAGCACCAACAGACCTAAAATAATACCTGCAATTGCAGTCAGGAAAATGCCACGCATTTTGCGATATTTTTCTGCCAAAACAATGCTTGGAAATGCTACGAACAGACTGACCAACAACAATGGCAAATACACCCAACCATGATGCTGCAAAGGAATATCGGCAAATTGGATTAATTGCGAAGGCACATAAATAAACATGGCAGTAAGTAATAAATGTAGGGTAAATACCGATACATGCAGGCGGTTTAAATCGCCCATTTTCAGGACCTGCTTTAACTGCGTGATGTAGCCTTGCTGAAAATTACGATGATGACGCGTGACTTTAGGCACCAATAACAACATGAGAATCGCTGCTAGTCCCATCACTGTGGTGACCCAAAATAACCCTGAAATACCAACCCAGCCCGTAAGCCATGGCCCTAAACTAAAGGCCACCACAAAGGACATACCGATACTCATCCCCATCACCGCCATGGCTTTCATGCGGTTTTCTTCGCGGGTCACATCGGCCAGTAATGCCATCACCACGGCAGATACTGCGCCACCACCTGCAATGGCACGACCAATAATCACGCCATAAATGGTGTCAGACATGGCTGCAATTGCACCACCCAAAGCAAACAGTAATAAGCCAAAAACCACCAATGGCTTACGGCTATAACGGTCTGCAATTAAGCTAAACGGAATTTGTAAAATGGCTTGGGTGAGTCCATAAACACCAACGGCAAGACCAATCAGTGCAGGAGTTGAGTATTGATATGACTGCCCTGCTACTGAAAATACAGGAATAATCATGAACAGACCCAACATGCGCAATGCAAAAATACTGCTTAAAGCAAAGGTCGAGCGGCGTTCTAAGGCATTCATCATATCAATCGACTAAAACTAAATAATTTTGAATTTGCAGATATCCTACAACATTCAGCTTAAGGATGCTGATTTTTCCCGATGTTTATTCAACAGACCCTACTTTTTCAATAAAAAAGGGCGCAACGTTGTGCACCCAAATTTATATTTTATACAGTCTTCATCACCGTATTGCTCTGTGATTTCGCGGCAATACAGCAACGGGCATCACCATAGCATTAACCCGCTTTTGCCTGACGTTTTTTAAATTGAATAGATGCAATCACCGCCCAAACAATAAAGGCAACACCAATTAAACCTGTCACCACTTCTGGCACATGCAAGCCTGTACCGCTGGCAATCATAATAAAGGCCAACGCACCAATCGCATAGTGCGCACCGTGTTCAAGGTAAATATAGGCATCCAACGTGCCTTTTTCGACTAAATAAATCGTCATCGAACGCACGAAAATTGCACCAATCGCCAAGCCTAACATGATGATCACCACATCAGAGGTGATTGCAAATGCACCAATGACACCATCAAAACTGAACGAGGCATCTAGCACTTCCAGATATAAAAAGCCCCCAATACCCGCTTTCACCACGCCTGTCGGTACGCCATTTTCGTCATGACGCACAGCATTGCCCTGTTCATCGACCTCTGGTTCACCGCCCAACATGTGACTCAGCACTTGTACGCCAATATAAATCACGATGCCCCAAATACCCGCCATCGTCACCACAAGGCGCTTATCTTCCACCACATTGGCCGCCATGATTAACAAAGTCACTAAGGCCAAAAATACCGACATGGCAGGCACGCTTGCCAGATTGCTCAAACGACGCTCAAACCATCTAAACCAGTGCGTGTCTTTTTCATCATCCAAGAAAAAGTTTAGGAAAACCATCAACAAGAATGCGCCACCAAAAGCAGCAATTTCAGGGTGATGTGCCATCAGTTTAGCCGAATATTGCTTCGGATCATTCAATGCCAGTTGCACCACTTCCATCATGCCCATATCGGCAGTGACCGCCACAATGACCACAGGGAAAATTAAACGCATACCAAAAACTGCAATGATAATCCCCACGGTTAAAAACAGCATTTTCCAGAAATGATCCCAACCGCGCAGCACTGACGCATTCACCACCGCGTTATCAAACGACAACGACACTTCCATAATCGCCAAAATTGCGGTAATGGTTAGTGCGGTAAGCATGGTTTGCACACCTGCTTCTGGGCCATGGGTATAGCCCCAGTATGCAGATAGCGCAAGACACACAATCGAAAATACGATTGAGAAACCAAAATGTTTCATCATGAGAAACGACCTATCACTATATTTTGATCTGAACTTTTCATCTGCCGAATCTGTACCATCAACGCAAAGTACAGTTTTGATTAAGCTTTAACAGATACAAAAATTCTGAAAATTGAATTGCCCGAATTTTAAATCGGACAAAAACTGAGAATGTAAAATTTTATGCTGCAATTATGACGCTTTTTCCTCAACTTCGGCAAAATTCTTCGTATGATTTTTGGTTTCCCGATCAGATACCGTGAAAACCGTGTTTTTCATTCCCAAACTGCTATAGTGAAATGCAACGACATATTAGGAATTTAGGATGCGCTTTTCTCAAGACGCTTGGCAACGTAACCTTGCCCTTTATCACAAGACGCTCGCTTTACCATTTAATCAGGAGTTGGCACAAGGCACCTTAAGTAAAGCTGCTTTTGCACATTATGTGATTCAAGATTCACATTACTTAATTGCCTACGGGCGTGCACTGGCAGTCTGTGCGGCTAAAGCTTTTGATGCAGATGATATTATTCAGTTCGCAGATGCCGCCAAAATCGCAATTGTGGTGGAACGTACCTTACATGACAGCTTTATGCAGGAGTTTGATATTTCCAAACAGGAATTTGAAAGTACTCCGCTGACCCTTGCCTGTCATCACTACACTTCTTATTTAGTCGCAACCGCATGGTCAGAAAGCTATCCTGTGGTATTGGCATCACTACTGCCATGTTTCTGGATTTATGCCGAAGTTGGTAAAGATATCGTCAATAATTCTGCACCGAATAATCCGTATCAGGCATGGGTCGATACCTATTCGGGCGAGGAGTTCCACACCGCAGTCAATAATGTGATTCAAACCATAGACCGTGTTGCTGCGCGCTGTGATGCCGATACCCTTGAAAAAATGCACCACGCCTACACCAAAGCTGCAGAACTGGAATGGTTATTCTGGGATAGCGCCTATCATCAACGTCAGTGGCCGGGTTTAGATCAAGCTTAACGGCCGCCCTCACGCACCGTATGGGGATCACTCCATACAGTGCGACAAGCCATGACCGATAAAGCATGAAAAATAACACTTGAACAATTTTCATGCGCTATCATATATAGGTTTTTCATTTGCAAAATATCGAGAAGTTTTTATGAGCCAAAGTCATATCCGTATTCGAGGTGCACGTACCCATAACCTAAAAAACGTGAACCTTGATATTCCACGCGATAAATTTGTGGTAATTACGGGTTTATCTGGTTCAGGAAAATCTTCACTGGCGTTTGATACCCTTTATGCCGAAGGACAGCGTCGTTATGTCGAATCGCTTTCTGCATACGCACGCCAGTTTTTATCGCAAATGGAAAAACCTGAAGTCGACTCGATTGAAGGTCTAAGTCCCGCAATTGCCATTGAACAGAAATCGACCAGCCATAACCCGCGTTCAACCGTGGGTACCATTACCGAAATTTACGACTATTTACGTTTACTGTATGCACGTGTCGGCACACCTTACTGTCCTGAACATGATTTACCAATGGTGGCGCAAACTGTTTCAGAAATGGTCGATGCTGTAAAAGCACTGGAAGAAGGCACTGCCTTAATGCTACTCGCGCCTGTGATTCGTGAGCGTAAAGGCGAATATGTGCATCTGTTTGAACAGCTACAAAGTCAGGGTTTTGTACGCGCCCGAGTGGATGGCGAAGTCATGGACATTGACCCACCACCAGAACTCGATAAAAAGAAAAAACATACCATTGAAGTGGTGGTAGACCGTTTTAAAGTCCGAGATGATTTGGGCAACCGTATTGCCGAAAGCTTTGAAACTGCACTGCGTTTAGGTGGCGATTTAGCCATTTTATCGTGGATGAATGCGGAACAACCTGATCGTATTTTTTCGGCCAAGCACTCTTGCCCGCAATGTGACCGTGCCGTGGCAGAACTTGAACCGCGCCTGTTCTCATTTAACAACCCTTTTGGCGCTTGTCCAACTTGTGATGGTTTGGGGACACGTAGCCATTTCAGTGCGGAAAAATTGATTCCAAACCCTGAACTGTCGATTAGTCAGGGCGCAATTCGCGGCTGGGACAGACAGCGTCCGTATTATTACAGCATGCTGGAAAAAGTCGCGGCACATTATGAACTCTCACTCGATACGGCATGGAATCAGCTGGACAGCGTGACACAAAAGAAATTCCTGTATGGCACAGGTAAAGACAAAATTGACCTGAGCTATACTGATGAACGTGGACGCCACCATAAACGTGTGATTGCGTTTGAAGGCGTGTTACCGCATTTAGAACGTCGTTACCGTGAAACCGAAAGTAATTATGTACGTGATGATTTGGCGCAGTATTTATCTAATGCTGCCTGTGATGCCTGCGGTGGTTCACGTTTAAATGAAATCTCTCGTAATGTCCGCGTGAAAGACAAAACCATTGCTCAAATTACCCAAATGTCGATTGGCGATGCCGAAGACTACTATCAAGGCTTAAATCTTGAAGGGGCCAAAGGTGAAGTCGCAGATAAAATCTTTAAAGAAATTCGTGAACGTCTGCACTTTTTAGTGTCGGTGGGTTTGAATTATTTAAGTCTGTCACGCTCCGCCGAAACTCTTTCAGGCGGTGAAGCACAACGTATCCGCTTGGCATCTCAAATTGGTGCGGGGCTTATGGGCGTGATGTATGTGCTAGATGAACCTTCAATTGGCTTGCACCAGCGTGACAATGATCGCCTGTTGGAAACCCTGATTCGTTTACGTGACTTGGGTAACACGGTGTTGGTGGTAGAACACGATGAAGATGCGATTCGCGCTGCCGACCATATTATTGATATTGGCCCAGGTGCAGGTGTGCATGGTGGACATATTATTGCCGAAGGCACCTATGCAGAACTGGCCGAACATGCAGACTCCCTAACAGGGCAGTATTTATCGGGCAAATTAAAAATTGAAGTGCCGAAAACGCGCACCCAACCGCCACATCCCGAACAACAAATTAAGCTAATGGGCGCAGCAGGACATAACCTGAAAAAAGTGGATCTCACTTTGCCTTTAGGGGTAATGACTTGTGTCACAGGCGTGTCGGGTTCAGGAAAATCCACCCTAATTAACCGTACTTTGTTGCCTTTGGCTGCAACACAATTAAATGGCGCAACTACATTAACCGCAGAAAAATTCGACTCGATTGATGGTTTGCAATATTTAGATAAAGTGGTGGATATTGACCAAAGCCCGATTGGGCGAACGCCACGCTCGAACCCCGCGACCTATACAGGCTTGTTCACTCCAATTCGTGAGCTGTTTGCGCAAACCCCTGAAGCTAAAGCACGTGGCTATGCAGCAGGACGCTTCTCCTTTAACGTTAAAGGTGGACGCTGCGAAGCTTGTGAGGGTGATGGCATGATTAAAGTTGCCATGCACTTCTTGCCAGATATGTACGTGCCTTGCGATGCCTGTCATGGTAAACGCTATAACCGCGAAACTTTGGAAGTCAGTTATAAAGGTCGCAATATTTCTGATGTTTTGGAAATGACCGTTGAAGATGCCATGCATTTCTTTGATGCCATTCCTGTGATTCATCGTCGGTTGGAAACGTTAAATCAGGTTGGCTTGGGTTATATCCGCCTTGGTCAATCAGCTACAACTTTATCTGGCGGTGAAGCACAGCGCGTAAAACTGGCGCGTGAACTGGCCAAACGAGATACAGGCAAAACCCTGTATGTACTGGATGAACCGACCACTGGTTTGCACTTCCATGACATTGCCAAATTGCTCGACATCCTGCATGAGCTACGCAACAAGGGTAATACCATTGTGGTGATTGAACACAACCTAGATGTGATTAAAACTGCAGACTGGATTGTCGATTTAGGCCCTGAAGGTGGTGCAGGCGGTGGACAAATCATTGCCGAAGGCACACCTGAAACTGTCGCAAAATCTAAAATTTCACATACCGCAAAATTCTTAAAACCGATGTTAAAAGGCTAAAATAGATTATTTCAGTTTTTAAGCCCATTCAAGTTTAAATACAGATTCAGCACAAACTTGTGCTGAATCTTTCACTCTAGGCTTTTTATCACTTCGGAAATGCTCGTGGATCAATTACTGTGACTTAGTCACCAGCAACGGCATTGCGCCCACGTGCTTTGGCTCTAAATAAGTGTTTATCGGCTTTTTCCAACAATCTGCTCCATGACGCAGCACCCACCGCCACGCCAGCACTGACCGACACTTGAATATAATCATTCAGTTCTGGAATAAAAATTTCTTGATTCACAATATGGCAGCGCAATTTATCTGCCAAATACAGCGCCTCAGTAAATTCTATTTGCTCAATCAAAACCAAAAATTCATCGCCACCATAACGCACCACCAAGTCTGAGGCACGGACATGCGCCTTGAGTGTATCGGCAATACATTTTAAAGCTTGGTCACCTACCACATGCCCGAAGGTATCGTTAATGTGTTTGAATTTATCCACATCCATAATAATCAGACCAGTTTTGCTCAATTTTTCAGGTCGATGTTCTAAATATTTGATGTATTCCTCAAGCGCCAAACGGTTGGAAACACCAGTTAAGGCATCGGTATTGGCAATATTACGCAGCTGAAATTCTAAAATATCACGCTGCTCTAGGCGTTGTTTTAATTTTTGAATGGCCTCTAAGAGCGTTACCTTGTCTGGATTTTGCGTCCCTTGAGCTTCATCATCATAAGCTGCCAAGCGTAAAATTTGGCTGCGTGCCTGAATTAAAGGAATAAAGACCTTTGAGCGCGCATAGACCATGGTGAAAATAGCAGCCAATAACGAAATAATTGACGCTACTAGGGTTAAAATGAAAATACGCTGAGCTTGATGATAATCTTTGTGCGCAACCTGCAAACTGTGCGCTAATATAAATGACTGCAAACTGACCACAGTGTTGAATTTATCCACCAATTTTTGGGTGAGTTCAGTGCCTGTCAATGAATAGGGTTGTCCATGAATACTTTGCTGAATCAATTGATTGACGATAGGAATTCCCTCATCCAGAAACTCCTTTTTTAATTGATCATGCAAAATATTATATTCAGGAATTTTATGAGCTTCAGGCAAAATGGTATGGATTAAATCCCACAAATAATAGGCTTGGCGTTGGGTTTGCAAAGAACTCGCCAAATTGGCTTCAGGAATTTTTTCAGCAAACGTTACCGCGGCAATAATATTGGATGCCACCCTGCCCGCTTGATCACGCAAATCTGAAAGAACAAAAATCACACTATAATAGCTCGATACCGATGAGTCTTTTGCCACTGAATCGAGCATGACGTGTTTCAGCACATGCTGAGAACTATCCCATGCCGCAAACATTTTTTGAATCGCATGATCCATCTGTTGAGAGCTACGCAAATGTTGCGGAGTTGCTGCATATTCATCGACCGCCTGACGCCCTTGTTCTAAAGCGGTCTTTAATTGATGCGATAAATGATGCGCATGGATAATAAAACTTTCTTTTCTTAAAATATTGATGGTCTGTTCTACTTGCTGATCCACGCCAGCACGGTACGCTTTCAGTTCTTGTAAATTTTGCTGAAATTCAGCTGCTGAACTCGACATGACTTTGTTCGCAGGCGCTCGTTCACGCGAAATACTATTGGTCAGTTCAGCCACTTTGCCTAATACAGAAATTTCAATTAAAGCACGTTTTGTTTTTTGATAACTCTGATAACTATTCACCATCAGAGGAACGCAAATAAAAAGCAATGACACGATAATAATGATCATCGAGATCAACAGTCGCTGACTGATATGCTCTGTGCGCAATTTCATCATCATGCTAAGTTTCACCTACGTCATTATAACTGTGCAAAATCGTGGACTTGATCACTTAATCGGCGACTATATTACATGAGCAATCTTTAAATTACTTACAAAAAAGATAATTAATTCACTTATATTTTAAAGCCGTCTAACTAAGTCATCTCATTCAAGAAAATTTCTAAAAGCATGCCCTGCGCCGACTTACCTAAAACAACAAATACAAAAAATAATGTTTCAGCATGCAGAAAATATTTTACAGATGCAACATTTGGGTGCATAATGCACCTCATTAGGGCGAGTTTAGTTTTTCCTCAGCAGTAAACTAAATTTACCCGCAAATTTTGGCGAAAAATCCCAGTTTTTGAAAGAAAACTGGGATTTTTTTATGGGTTTTGATCATATCACACCCTCAAACTGCACCATATCAGTGCAATTTTCGCAAAACCATTTGCGTTTTCACATGCAAAAAAAAACCCAACCTTGGGGAAAGTTGGGCAGATAAAAAGCAAACAATTATGGAGAATCAGATCGCACTACTGGATGAACCAAGCTTAGGATTTGATGGTTAAATTATGAGATAAGTCACATAATTTACAAACCCGACTTAAGTAGTAGGACTTCATGGTGGAATTATGAAATAAATCACAGTTTATGTAAAGCCTAGTCAACCAGTCTGATTTATTTTTATACAAATAGTCAAAATTAATGTGATTAAATTCACATTATGCCGACTATTCCACTCAAATTTATTCTGAACAGACCTTATTTTTAGTTTGTTTTTTATCCAAAAATCATGATTTCACCCTAAAACAGGTGAGTTTTTCCGTTATTCTTCACTCTCCAAGAATTATTATTACAGATAATTTCAATTAAATTTATCGATTAATCCAATTAATGCTTTGCTTATTATTTCTACTTTTGTTGCAAAAACGAACATATCGACTTGTTATCCATACAGTTTTTAGGTTGACAGCAAAAATTTTATTTGAATATTTTTTAAACACCAAAGTCAATTGGACTTAATTCTTAAATAAAGTCCTTTTAGTTCATTGACTTAATAATTTGTTACACTAAAATGATCAATGTTTCATCCATTTTTAACAAAACTGGTAACTATCATGAAAAAACTCGGTTTAGCCACTGCATTATTATTAGCCATGACCGGTGCTCAAGCGTACCAATTCGAAGTTCAAGGTCAATCTGAATACATCGACAATACAGTAAACGATAAGAATTTCACTGGTGCTGTTCAAGGTACTTACTACTTCAAAAATGTTGATGCGACTAAAGGTCCATTGGCTGAAGCTGCATTCTTAAACCAAGCGTCTAACTTCTCTTTAGCATACAACTATGGTGAATATGACGAAGATGGTTTAGATATCGTTTCTCACACATATGGCGCTAAAGCTGAAGCGTATGTACCAACTCAATTGGTTCCAGTTTATGCAAGTGCAGCATATAGCCATACAATTAATGACAGCAAAAATAACCTTGAGTTTGATGACCAAGGCGACCGTTATGCCTTAGAACTTGGTGCAGTAGTAGCGCCGAACTTCTTAGTTGCTGTAGGTTATACAAGCGTTGCAGACCAAACTTCTTATGATGCTTTCAACATCCTTGCTAATGGTGTTGCTAAAGCAGCACTTGAGTCGGGCACAATCAATCAAGATCAAGATGCAATCACTGCACGTACAAAATACGTAGGCGCAATTGACGGCACCAATATGGCTGTTGGTTTTGAAGCAGGTCTTGTATATGGTGAAGATACTATGTACAACTTAAAAACAGATCTTTACTTAACACCAGCGCTTAGCGTAGGTGCTTCTTATGTAGAAACAAGTGCTGACTCTGTTGTCGATTCTGCTTGGGGCGCGAACGTAAACTACTTCATCACTCCTGCAGTTGCAGTTGGTGCTAGCTATGTAAATGCGAATGCAGAAGGTGTAGCTGTTGACACTCAAACTGTTGGTGTAAACGCTAAATTCCGTTTCTAATTTCACATTAGACACTGAAGTTAAAAAAGACGCTCATCTGAGCGTCTTTTTTATGCCTGAAATATGTCATGAAAAATTTGAACTGCTATTTCACTCAGCCGAATCATCATGGTGATGATGCGGTAAGTGGCGAATGTACTGCAATGCGATTAAACGTGACACGATCAATGCCAAATACATCACCCCACAGAACATTTGCAACATGGCAATCACCCGTGCTTCCGGGCTGATCGGTATAAGGTCGGATAAACCTGTCGCGGACTGCAAACTAAAACTTAAAAACAGTAAATCCAACCAGCTTTGTAAACCTGCAGCATTTGGGTTCTGAAAACTTTGCGGAATCAAAATTTGACAGATGCTATATAAAAAGGCAAAACCCCAAGCGAGTAAAGTAAATACCGCTGCAGCAGCAAACAGTTCATCTTTGGTTAAATAACGGTCATGGAACATATAGCGCAATAAGCCATAGGCTGCGCTAAAATAGGCTGCAGCTTCACAGGCATGACTCATCACCAAAATAAGAGGATGCCGCACACCTAGTAAAATAAAGAATGAAAAGAACAAAGCCGCATAAACAAAACTTAGACCCAAAACACTCAACATTGGCGTTTGTCGAATCACTTTAGCAATGAGCAGCAACACCAATACCCCCACCATCCACGTGATGACTTTATAGGGCATGTTGTGATGTGCAAAGAGTGAGAGCAGCAAAATCAAAAACTGCAAAAACAACAGCCATGCCGAAGGCAAGACCCGAAATCTTTTCCAAACATTGTCTAATATGTACATACATCTACTGCCTATTCTTTTTATATTGCATCCAACATAGCAGCTTATTTACGCATGCAATGCAATCACTCTGTATCAAAATTGCATATCACAATAACCGTATCCATAAATGCTCACCAGCATGCTTGCTCAAGCCAACATACAGGCATAAAAAAAGTCCCATTGCTGGGACTTTTTTGAGGTGTTTCAGACCTTAGTGGTCAGATGCACCAGAGATACCAATACCAGTTTGTGAGCGTACGAACTGTGCATCGAATGCTTTACGTTCAGCTTGTGCTTGCGCAGAGTTGTCAGTGATAGAGAACAACCAGCAGCAGAAGAATGAAAGTGGCATTGCAAAGATCGCAGGACCGTTAAATGGGTTGATTGGTGTGTCAGAAATTTGAAGCGTATCTACCCAAACTGCTTTAGACAATACAATCAAGGTTACTGCTGAAGCTAAGCCTGCTACACCACCAATCACTGCACCGCGAGTCGTTAAGCCTCTCCAGAACATAGACAATACAAGTACTGGGAAGTTTGCACATGCTGCTACAGAGAATGCTAAACCTACCATGAACGCAACGTTTTGTTTCTCGAAAAGAATACCCAAGATCATTGCGAAGATTGCTAAGCCTAAAGTTGCAATTTTAGACATGCGAAGTTCAGATTCAGGAGTCGTTTGACCTTTCTTGAATACGTTAGCATACAAGTCGTGAGAGATTGCTGAAGCACCAGACAATGTCAAACCAGCTACAACCGCAAGAATTGTTGCGAATGCTACCGCTGAAATGAAGCCCATGAACAAGTCACCGCCAACTGCGTCAGACAAGTGCACCGCAGCCATGTTGTTACCACCAACAAGTTCTAACTTGCCAGTCACTGCCATTTTCGCAACATCAAGGAATTGTGGGTTGTTTGATACATAAAGGATCGCACCAAAACCAATGATGAACGTTAATAGGTAGAAGTAACCAATGAAACCTGTAGCAACTACAACTGATTTACGCGCTTCTTTTGCATCTTTTACAGTGAAGAAACGCATCAAGATATGTGGTAAACCTGCAGTACCGAACATTAATGCAAGACCAAGCGAGATTGCATCAATTGGGTTAGAGGCTAACTTACCAGGACCCATAATGTTTGCAGCATCTGCCAAGCTCAAGTCATGTACTTTAGAGAATACTTGGATTGATTGCTCGAACATGTTAGTGAAGCTGAAGCCCACACCTTTCATTACCATGAAGGCCATGAAAGTTGCACCTGAAAGTAACATCACCGCTTTGATGATCTGTACCCAAGTTGTTGCCAACATACCACCGAACATTACGTAAGCCATCATGAGTAGACCCACGATTACTACAGCAAGGTTGTAGTTCAAACCAAAGAGTAGTTTGATTAACTGGCCCGCACCTACCATCTGTGCAATCAGATAGAACGCAACTACAACAAGTGAACTGAATGCTGCAAGGGTACGTACTGGCTTTTCAGCTAGACGGAACGATACCACGTCAGAAAGGTTATATTTACCTAAGTTACGTAAACGCTCAGCAATCAAGAACAATACAATTGGCCAGCCCACCATGAAGCCTAGTGAATATAGCAAGCCATCAAAGCCTGACATAAACACCATTGCGGAAATACCGAGGAACGATGCTGCTGACATATAGTCACCTGCAATCGCTAGACCATTTTGGAAACCAGAAATACCACCGCCTGCGGTATAGAAGTCCTTAGTACTCGTGGTTTGCTTCGCTGCCCATTTAGTAATGAACAAAGTTGCGCCAACGAAAATCAAGAACATAATAATTGCTGGCCAGTTGGTTGGCTGCTGTTCTGCTGCACCTAAATCTGGTCCTGCAAATGCCATACCTGACATTAATACAGTAGACGCAGCCAGTGCTTTCAATGAATTCCATTTCATCTTAGTGCGGTCCTTTCTCATGTGTAATTGCTTCAACTTCACGCATCGCTTCTTCATTCAACTGGTCAAGTTTGCCATTCGCAATTGATGAGTAAACTGCACATAAAATGAAAGATAAAACGATAATGCCCAGACCCAGTGGAATACCCCAAGTCGTCACACCACCTGAAATTGAACTCAATAAGAATTCTTTGTTATAGCCCACTAAAAGCATAAAACCTACGTACACAAACAACATGATTGCTGTTAATGTCCAGCTTAGGTTACTTTTTCTGCGAACCATTTCTTTGAATTTTGGGTTTTGTAGAATACGATCTACTTGTACCTCATCCATAACCTGCTCCTTAAAGCGCCCTGCCTTAGGCGCAAATTTTTAATTCGAATTATTTCGAACTTAAAATTAACAATGTTGAAGCCGATTTGCAATTTAGACTTTGGTCGCTAAAAAAATGATCAACCTCAGCGCAAAGGCAATGGAATAGGCTATCATAGCCCTATTGTCGATACTTTTAAGGCATCATGAACAGCTGGCTCATTATGGGGGTTTTAGCCCTCTATATCGCATTACTTTTTATCTGTGCTTTCTATGGGGAAAAACACGCCAGTCGTTTAAGCACGCGTGGGCGCATGCTCATGTTCAGCTTAACTTTAGGGGTGTACTGTTCATCATGGACTTTTTATGGTGCAACGGGCGCAGCCGTTCGTGAAGGGATCATTTTTTTACCCATTTATTTAGGGCCATTGCTGTTTGTCGCTGTTGGTTATGATATTTGGCGACGTTTAGGTCGAGTGCGACAACACCACGCCATTTCATCGATTGCTGACTTTGTTGCTGCACGTTACGGTAAAAGCGGGCCATTGGCATCACTGGTCACAATTTTGGCGGTGATTGCAATTATTCCCTATTTGGCTTTGCAATTACGCGCAATTGCGCTCAGTGCCGCAGTGGTTTTAGATCAAAGCACCAATGTTGAAAGTACCACCAATGCGGTGTTATTCCTGACAGGTTTATTGGCTATTTTGGCGATGCTGTTTGGTACTCGACAAATTGCCAATACCGAACAACACGGCGGCTTAATGCTTGCGGTTGCCTTTGAGTCCTTTGTCAAACTATTTGCCTTGCTGGCTGTGGCCTTCTTCTTTGTATTTGAAGCGCCTGACAATATTCATCAAATTGCCAATGATGTTTCAATTACCTTCCATGAAGTACAGCTGTTTGGTGTGCCTGAAACCTTTTGGGTGCAAACCTTATTGGCGGCATTAGCGATTATTTGTTTGCCGCGTCAGTTTCACGTTGCTGTGGTCGAACTGCGCGATGAAAAACATATTCGGGGTGCGCGTCGCTGGTTTGCCGTTTATCTGATTTTAACCACCATCGCGATTGTTCCAATTGCCAGTTGGGCCTTGCACGCAGCTCCGCAATATTTAGCCATCCCAGATGTAGCGGTTTTGTCTTTGCCACTCAGTTATAACCAAGACTGGTTGACGCTGTTGGCGTTCTTGGGAGGATTCTCCGCCTCAACAGGCATGCTATTGGTATCTTCAGTAGCACTGTCGATCATGCTGAGTAATGACCTGATCATGCCTGCCTTGTGGCGCATGGGCATTTTCTCACGCCATGACAAGCGCTTGCCTTTGGTACTGAAATTCACCCGACGCATTTGTATTTTAGCGGTGATGCTGCTCGGCTTCCTGTTCTTCAACTTCTTTAACGATATTGATCAACTTTCTGTGTTTGGCTTGTTGGCCTTTAGTGCAGTGGCACAGTTCTCCCCTGCCCTGATTGGGGGGTTATATTGGCGTGGTGGCAGTAAACAGGGCGTTTATGCAGGCTTAATTGTTGGATTTGCGATGTGGGCCTATACCCTGCTACTTCCGACTATTTTACGCAGCCTGCCAAGTCAGTTCAGCGAGTTTACCCGTGAATTTTTATTGCTGGGACCTTTAGGCATCAACTGGTTACGCCCTGAAGCCTTGCTGGGCTTTGAATCTTTTGCCCCGCTCACACATGGGGTGGTTTGGGCGCTCGGTTTAAATATTTTGTTATATGTTTGGGTGTCACGTATTTTCCGTCCAAGTGTGGCAGAACAGATTCAGGCCGAAAGTTTCTTTTATTATGAAACCAAGCCTTTGCCAACTCAGAACATGAGCAATGAGGTCAGCTATTCACATCAGGATGTAGCGCGTTTAAAAGTAGGCGATTTAATCACATTGGCAAAACGCATTACGGGTGAATCTCCAACACGACAAGCCTTTGAACAGTTTAGTCAGCAAAATAATGTGGTGCTGAATGAAAACGCCAATGCCAACGGCATGTGGTGGCGTTTTACCGAACAATATTTGGCAGGCACCATTGGTGCGGCATCTGCGCGTACTTTGCTCACCACTGCCATGGTCAATAACGGACTCGCTTTAGGGCAAGTTGCGAATATTCTTGACCAAGCCTCACAATGGCAACGCTTTAACCAAAACCTGATCATGACCATGATTGACCACATGACCCAAGGCGTGAGTGTGGTAGATGAAAATATGTGTTTGGTGGCGTGGAATAATCAATATCTCAAACTATTTGATTATCCTAAAGATATTGTCTATGTCGGGTGCCCAATTGCCGATTTGATTCGCTATAACGCAGAACGTGGTGAATGTGGTCCGGGCTCAATTGAAGAACACGTGCGTAAACGTATTCACTGGATGAAAATGGGCAGTGCACACGAGTTTGAACGCATCCGTAAAGATGGTCGTGTAATTCAAATGCGTGGTAATCCAATTGAAGGCGGTGGTTTCGTGACCACCTTTGCCGATATTACCGCTTTCCGTGAAAACGAAGCCGTACTTGAAGCACGGGTACAAGATCGCACACAACAATTGGCCGATGCTTTGGCAGAACAGCAATTGGCACGTGAACAAGCCGACAAAGCCAATATGTCCAAAAGCCGCTTTATTGCCGCTGCCAGTCATGACTTATTACAGCCAATGCATGCAGCGCGCTTATTCAGTACGGCTTTAGAGCAAAGTATTCAGTCCGATGAAGACCGTAAAACCCTGCAACAACTGGATCGTGCCCTGCATGGTGCAGAAAGTATGCTCTCGGCCTTGTTGGATATTGCCCGTTTGGAAGGCGGTACGATTCAGCCGAAACGTCAGGCTTATCCACTGCATGACTTACTCAGCGATTTAAGCCTGCAATTTAAATCCATTGCGGCACAACGTGGCATTGAATTCCGTGTGCATGACGTACAGTTCTGGATTGATACCGACCCACAATGGATTCGTCGTATTATTCAAAACTTTGTCAGCAATGCGCTGCGCTATACCGCCAAAGGGCGTGTGGTCGTGGGCGTGTTACGTTCTGCAGAACATCCACAACATATTAGAATTGGGGTGTGGGATACAGGTCCGGGTATTGCCGAAGAACAACGTATTAAACTGTTTCAGGAATTTGAGCGTTGCGGACATACGTCGCCTTGGGGTGAGCAAGGTCTAGGTCTTGGGTTAGCGATTGTGCAGCGTATGACCAGTTTGCTGAACTACCCTGTGCATGTCTATTCGGAATTGGGCAAAGGCTCGTGCTTTATGATTGAAGTGCCGATTGTCGAAGCTCCAAAAGTAGTGGCTGCACCTGTGCAAGTGGTGCCGTTGAAAACCAAAGCCTATAAAATTTTGTGTTTAGACAATGATGAAACCATTTTGGAAGGCATGGCGACCCTGCTCAGCAAATGGGGCTATCACGTCTTTAAAGCCACTGAACCTGAACAAGCCATTGACCTGATTCAGCGTGAACACATTCAGGTTTGGTTGGTCGATCAACACTTAAATGACGATAAAATTGGTTTAGATTTTATTCTGGAACATCGTCAGGAAGATGTCCCTGTGGCATTAATTACAGCAGACTCCGACCCAGAATTGCCGCAGCGCTTAAAAGAGCTGAATATTGTGTTGCTGAAAAAACCATTAAAACCAGCATCGCTGCGTTCTTGGTTATCTGGACTGAAAATTTCAGGCAGCTGATACCCATAAAATTTTGTCTGCCCCGCTTTAAACCGTGCTTGATTCAAGCCATGTTTAAAGTGCAAGGCAGGCAAGTAACTCAATATCTATCTTGTGGCAACTTAAAGCTACTTTACTTACTGCAACTCTAGACAACTCAAAAAACAACAGATTGCCCGTAAAGCGTCACAGCCATTGGCCTGATGTACAACACCGATTGACCAAAGTTTTCAAAAATGTCGCGTTTTGAGTGCCTGCCCTTCACATTAAATACCATCGCCTCACTGGCTATGGCAAAGTCTGACAAGATCGTAAGCAAATACACCCAAACTTGCTTACAATTTCTTTAATTGCCGAGTTTGTAAAGGCTTTTCTGAGCACATTGCAATACATTAGACTTTAGTCTTATACATCTATTGACTATCTGCGCGCATAACTAAGTACAAGAAATGATCAGCGCATTCATCTTCAAGCCACATCCAAACAAATTTCCTGCCCTATTAAGCGTTGATCGACCTGTTTTCACGTTTTAGGAAGAATCTCATGAATACCGTGAACCATGAACAGCAGCTCGCAGAACAAACACAGCAGCTACAGCGTCAATATGGCGTAAATGCGCTATTGCCCGAAATTCACTGGGATCGTCTGTTTCAAAACAGCAAACTCAAAGCTCCTCATCTACAAGCGCTGAATACCCTGTATCAAACCGCAGTACCCTTAGCCCTACAAGTCTTTGAAGAACTCAATTTTGATGTGTTTCGCCCTGCGGCGTATCAACCACAAGGTTTAGGTCTGTTCAACAAACTTTCAGCACAGGAGGAGCAATTACTGGATGTTTTGGAACAAGAAGCGCAAGGCTTAGATCAAAGCACCCGCCAACATATTTGGAGTATATTATTGCGCGGTGGTGCCGTACTGGTCTTTAAAGCATGGTTAGGCAAAGTCAAAACAGATGAGGCACAACTCGATACAGCTCAATTTGATGAATTGTCCGATTTGCTGTTCATTAAAACCTCACCTTTTGAGCTGGCAGAACGCTTAAAAGTCGATGCGCATGCACCCACTGAACATATTTTTCTACTGTATGGCAATGACGTGTATTTAGACCGTTTTAACAGTCTTGAAACGGCAGCCTTATTTGTCGATTTAGGCGTGTACGATGCTGCGTTTATAAGCCTGAGAGATGACCACGTTGCAAAATACCTGATTGGACAAGGCTATGTCAGTGAGCAGCAAATTGATGAATTGCAATGTGCCTTAAATCCTTTGAATTGTGCCGATTTAAATCCAAAACAGAACTATATTGCTTAGTGTGAGTTGAAGACTTAAATTCCAAGTAATCACATCACAAACCCCATCCTATTCCAAACAAAAACAAGGCGTGCAATAGCACGCCTTGTGGCTTATTTCATTAACAATACACGAATGAATTTTGCTTAAAACGTCACACGTTTATAATCACGATATTCAGGCTTCCAGAAATTAGCCTCAATTGCCTCTCGTAATGCCTCATCACTCATGAGAGGTGCAACCCCTGCATCCATTGCTGCTTTTGCGACTCTAAATGCAATAAATTTAGACACCTGCTGAATTTCATTTAAATCAGGCAATAAATCTGCATTTGGATCCTGCAACAATGGTGAGCAGTCCGCCAGCGCATTACTGGATGCAATTAACATACTGTCTGTCACACGTGTTGCCCCTGCAGCGATTACCCCTAAGCCAATACCTGGGAAAATATACGAGTTATTGCATTGGGAAATATTATAAAGTTTGCCCTGATAGTTCACTGGCTCAAATGGGCTACCTGTTGCAATTAAGGCCTTGCCTTCAGTCCACTCCAAAATATCGGCAGGAAATGCTTCAACTTGTGAGGTTGGGTTTGACAATGGCAACACAATTGGACGCTCGCAATTGGCAGCCAAGGTTTTAATCACCTCTTCAGTAAATAAACCCGGTTGCCCCGAAACCCCAATCAATACCGTTGGCTTGGCGTTTTGAATGACGTCCAACAGAGAAATCACACCTTCAGGATTGCCCCAATGTGCAACACGGTCAGGACTTTGTGCCAGTTTGCTTTGGAAGTCGAGCAAGTTCGGCTGATTATCGGTAAACAAGCCAAAACGATCCACCATATACACACGAGCACGTGCTTCAGCATCGCTTAAGCCTTCCACCACCATTTGCGCCACAATTTGCTCGGCAATACCACAACCTGCCGAACCTGCGCCCAAGAAGGCAATGGTTTGATCTTTCAGTTGTTTGCCTGCAGCCCGTGATGCTGCAATTAAGCTGCCCACAGAAACGGCTGCCGTGCCTTGAATATCATCATTAAAACAACAAATTTGATCACGATATTTGTTTAATAACGGCATGGCATTTTTCTGAGCAAAATCTTCAAACTGAATCAATGCCTTTGGCCAACGGCGTTTCACCGCATCAATCACCTGATCGACAAATTGATAGTATTCCTCACCACTAATACGTGGCTGATTCCAGCCCATATAGATCGGATCATTCAGTAATTGTGGGTTATTGGTGCCTACATCTAAGGTAATGGGTAAGGTATAGGCAGGACTAATACCGCCACATGCTGTATATAAAGACAGTTTTCCAATTGGAATACCCATGCCGCCAATGCCCTGATCACCCAAGCCTAAAATACGCTCACCATCGGTAATCACAATCACTTTGACATTCTTTTTATTGATGTTTTGTACAATATCATCAATATGGGCACGGTCTGGATAGGAAATAAAAATACCCCGATGACGGCGGTAAATATCGGAAAAACGCTGACATGCCTCGCCTACAGTTGGGGTGTAAATAATAGGCATCATTTCACTCAAATGCTGTTCAATCAGGTGATAAAACAGGGTTTCATTGGTGTCCTGAATGTTGCGCAAATAAATATGCTTGTTGATGGCATCGCTAAAAGCAGAATATTGCTGATACGAACGCTGGCTTTGTTCTTCAATATTTTCAATTGCATGTGGAATTAAGCCATGCAAGTTAAAACGGGTGCGTTCTTCTTCTGAAAATGCAGAACCTTTATTTAATAAAGGCAATTCTAAAAGGCCGTTGCCCGCATAGGGAATATATAAAGGACGTTTCTGCTGCAAATTTGCGGTTGTCATTGTTCATCTCATTCTAATCGGTTGCTGATGGCGCATGGATTGAGATGCACCATCTGACATCTGACTAGCTTAGCCCGAATTGCAGCAAATAGGGCATTTAGAAGTTTGATAACCAAATCTGAATGATTTTTATTTCTGATAGCCCATGTTATATAGGCATCGAACCTAATTTATTTGGGTGGTTGCAGTGGCGTCATATCTACAATTAAGCCAGTGAACTTACGCACCAAAGGCAGCACACATAATACGACTGGAAAAGCAAACGCCCAAGAAATCATCCAGTTATGCAACCACAGGGTAAAAAATCCCTCAATCCAGCCCAAATTTCGGATCATATTAATCAACGAAATGATGCCACTCATCAAACATGATAAAAAGAAAGGCATTACCACCGTGGCCCATTTCATGGGTAATTTGGGTACATTGCCAAAAATCATTGCACGTTGTTTCATGCTCCAGCCTTTTCGCCTCACTGAATGCCGCATACTATGCCATGAATTGCTTGCTTAAAGGATGATTTTTCAGGCAATTTGTTCATGCTTAGCTACAATCTCTGAAATTCGATAAAGCATACAATTGCACTCCCCTAAAGCCCCTGAAATTTGCTATATTTAGCGTTTTTCTGCACATCTATTTTTCGACTAAATATGAATACGGCAATACAAGCAGCGCTCGATCATGCAGTGCAATCCCTTCAAGCTGAAGGTGTACTCCCATCTGACTGGAACAATACGAGTAATTTAACCCGTACCAAAGACCGCAGCCACGGTGATTTCGCATCAAATATTGCCATGATTGCCTCTAAAGCCGCAGGCATGAAGCCACGCGATTTAGCCGAAAAAATTCTTGCTGCTCTGCCTGAAGTTGCAGACATCAGCAAAGCAGAGATTGCAGGCCCTGGTTTTATTAACTTCTTTTTAAATGCCGACCAGCGTTTTAGTGTTTTAGATCAAATTCAAGCACAAAAACAACAATTTGGACGCAGCCAAATCAATGCAGAAAAACGCATTCAGGTCGAGTTCGTTTCTGCTAACCCAACCTCAAGCCTACACGTGGGTCATGGTCGTGGTGCTGCTTATGGTATGACAGTTGCCAATTTACTTGAAGCCACAGGTGCTAAAGTTGACCGTGAATACTATGTCAATGATGCTGGCCGTCAAATGGATATTTTGGCGACTTCAACTTACTTGCGTTATTTGGAACTGGCAGGTCAAACGCTGGTGTTCCCCAAAAATGCGTATCAGGGTGACTACGTTAAAGACATCGCACAAAGCATTTTAAAACAGGATGGTGAACGCCATGTACGCCCTGTTGCAGATGTATATAACAATGTGCCTGAAGATGTGCAATATGCGGCAGAACTCGATGCCGATGGCAACAAAGTGGTCTTGTCGGGCGACAAAGAAAAACACATTGATGGTTTGATTTTCAATTCACAAACGCTCTTGGGTGATGATTATCGCGTGTTCCATCAGGCTGCGCTGAATGCTATTTTGGCCGACATTAAAGATGACTTGGGCGAGTTTGGTGTCACCTTTAACCAATGGTTTAGCGAAGCGTCATTGACTGAAAAAATTGATGAAGCTCTGCAAACACTAGATCAACGTGGTTATCTATACGAACAAGACGGCAATATCTGGTTTAAATCGACCGCATTTGGCGATGAAAAAGACCGTGTGGTGAAACGCCGCAATGGTCAAACCACTTACTTTGCTTCAGACATTGCTTATCACCTGAATAAATTACAACGTGGCTACACAGACCTAATTGATATTTGGGGTTCAGATCACCACGGTTATATTTCACGTGTGAAAGCGGCCATTGATGCACTAGGCTACGACTCGAAAAAATTAACGGTACTGTTAGTGCAGTTCGTGAGCTTATGGCGTGGTGGTGAAATGGTACAAATGTCATCCCGTTCAGGTCAGTACGTGACCTTGCGTGATTTGCGTAAAGAAGTCGGCAACGATGCTGCACGTTTCTATTACGTCATGCGCAAATCTGAACAGCACATTGACTTTGACCTAGATTTGGCCGTTTCACAAAGTAAAGACAATGCGGTCTACTATATTCAATATGCTCATGCACGTATTTGTCGTATGCTCGAAAAAGCTGCTGCTACGCAATTGAATTTTAATGCGACAACTGCACGTCAGTTTGCCGCTAAACTTGAGCTAGATGCTGAAACTGAAATTTTAGCCAAACTGGCTGCGTATCCTGAAATTTTAGTACGTGCTGCCAACAGCCACGAACCGCATCAGGTAGGTAACTATTTGAAAGAATTAGCAGCATTGTTCCACGGTTGGTACAATGAGCATAAAGTTCTGAATGATGATGCAGCCTTGACTCAAGCACGCTTATTGCTTTCAGTAAACGTACAACAAGTCTTGCGTAATGGTTTAGAATTATTAGGTGTCTCTGCACCAGAAACAATGTAAAAGCCAAATAAAAGCATAACAAGAGGAAGTCCACGTGTTTGGAAAAACGCAACGCGGTGTATCTGAACGACCGAATAAGCCCAAAAAACCACTAATTCCAACGTGGTTAGGCACACTCGTGGTGATTTTAATCGTGTTGTGTTTTGCTGTAGCCTTAATGCTATGGAAACCGTGGGCACCTGTACAGCCTAAAGGGCAAATCAATTCTGAGCATTATCAGGAAGATACCAACAAAGACTATCGTTTTTATGATTTGCTGCCACAGCAACAGGTTACCCCAATTCCTGAGCAAGCGGTGCCTGAAACACAGCAACAGAATACCGTAGTCATTGTTGAAGCGCCTGCTGCTGTAGAGGCGCCAGCGGCCAGCGAAGCCAATGTTGGTCTGACAGAAATGCCTGCCCCTGTGGTACAAGCCAGCTATATTCTACAAGTGCGTAGCTATACCGACCCAGATGCTGCAGATGCACGTCGTGCCGAAATTATTTTGAATGGTTTATCGGCAGATGTAGTGAAAAGTGTAGAAGGTGGTGAAACTTGGTATCGGGTGATTTCAGGCCCTTATGATTCAGCCGATGCTGCAGTGATTGCTCAGCAAACTTTGCAGCATAGTGGAATTGATTCAATTGTCGTGAAACGCTAAGCCTCATTGTTATCAATCGACCAAAATCAATTAAAAAAAGATGCCTCGGCATCTTTTTTTAGGTCTATAGAACGATGTACTCACAAAAATCATCGCTAGATTTGCATTAACTGCTGCTCACGTTCGCGTGCACGCTGAAATGCAGGACGCTGTTCCACGCGTGCCAAATAAGCCGCAATCTGTGGATAATGATGCCCGGTACGGCTTTGCAATGCTTGGAGCGGGAAACCCATTTGAATATCGGCAAAAGAAAAATCCCCTGCAAAATAATCATGTTTGCCCAAATAATCTTCTAAATAAGCAATATGATCTTTTAAACGAGGCTGAATAAACCCTGCTTTAACACCTGCAGTAATTTTTTGCGCCATTGGTCGAACTAACCATGGCACATGCTGCGGCACATTGGTCATCACCAATTGCATCACTAACAATGGCATTAGCGAGCCTTCGGCATAATGCATCCAGTATTGATATGCTTGCTGTGCTGAAGCCTGCTGCGGTTTAAACTGCCTTTGCGTATCATAATGCTGCTGCAAGTACTCCAAAATGACTGCAGATTCTGCAATGGTCTGCTCTGCATCCGTCAAAATTGGTGCTTTACCCAATGGGTGAATCAGCTTCAATTCATTGGGCGCACTTAAATTGGGCTGACGGTGGTAAAACTTGATTTCATAGTCCAAACCCAGCTCTTCGAGCGCCCACAAAATGCGGAAAGAGCGGGATTGATCAAGGTGGTGTAAAGTAATCATAAACGTCCTATTTTGTTTTTATTACATCTGTTTTAAGTGATTGTTATATCTTCTGTTTCACGCAACATTATAAAAAGGCATGTCCTGCATGCCTTTTTATAAGAGACGGATTCAACTCTAGGTTTAACCCAATTCAGTACGAATTTCCACACTGCGTAACAAGGTTTTCGTCACAGGTGTTTTTTGACAGATATTCAGTACTTTTTGCTGTAATTCTGCATCTAACGCTGCTTCAGTTTGCACACGGCGTTCAATCCACTCCTGCCCTTCCTGATTGGTAAAGAAGTCCGCCTCGACCTGAATTTTGCCAAAATCCAAACCCTTATGCTGTGCATACATACGCAAGGTAATCATGGTGCAAGCGACCAAACTGCTACATAACAGATCATAAGGTGCAGGACCTGCATCTTGACCACCTAACTTTTCAGGCTCATCTACCTTCAATTGGTGCTGACCACTTTGGATCTGACCTTGCCATGCCGTGTCTAAACTGCGTACCTGTGCTGTGCCAATCTTGGCCATAAGATGCTCCCTATAGATTGATATTCCATCATTTATTTTGATGCACGCATTTTTGCGGGGAAAGTCGGCGCTTCTAAACGTGGTCCATCGTAGTCTGGTATTGTGCCAAAACGAGGATCATGATTGACCCATTGCTCACGTGCAATGCTGAGTTCCTCTTGGGTACGACCGACGAGATTCCACCACAACAAAATTGGCGACTCAAAAGGTAAACCGCCCAATAGCAACAGACGCGCACCCGCATGTAAATCTAGCTGAATTTCGGTTAAGCCTGGTTCAAGCACCAGCATATTTTCATCGTTTAATTCATGCCCATGCACAGTGGCTGTGCCTTCCAGCATCATCAAACCATATTCAAATTTAGGATTCAGCGGCAAACGGGTTGTCGTGCTGGTTTCACTATAAATATCTACCCCTAGCAACTCACTATGTACTAATACTGGTGAAGTGGTATTTAAAAATTCACCAACTAAGATGGTAAATTCCACTCCATCTAGCAAAACCACAGGCAAGTCAGGGTAATGATCAAAACGTGGCGCCATATTGCGCTGATCATCAGGTAAAGCAATCCACAGTTGCGCTGTATGCATGTGTGTTTCGGTGTCGGGAGCAACTTCGGTATGTGAAATACCATAACCCGCGGTCATTAAATTAACCTGTTTGGGACGAATCAATTGCTTAGTACCCAAACTGTCGGTATGCATAATGCTGCCTTCAATCATCCAGGTGAATGTTTGCAAACCAATATGTGGATGCGGCCCGACATCTAAGCCTTCACCTTGTGGAAAATTAACAGGACCTGCGTGATCTAGAAAACACCATGCCCCAATCATGCGTTTATGCCGACTCGGTAAAGCACGTTTAATTAAAGTTCCCTGCCCAATTTCAGCACTAAGCAGTGGAAATTCCTGTATAAATTGCTTGACGTACTTATCACAATCGTCTGAATTGGAAAGCTCGGTATAATTGCTGTTGCTCATCCTATACCTCTTATATTTCTGTAAATTCCTTGACTATTAAATATAGTAAATCACTAACGAAGAGCAAGATGAAATTTGTTGTTCTGATTTTTATGGTTCAAACTTGAACTACACCTTAAAATATATGGCATAATTTTGACCAAAATTTAAAAAAATAGAGAAAATACCCAAATTTAGGGAGGTTATTTTTTCTGCATTTTGCGCATAATCCTCACTATAAGTTGTCAATTTGAGTAAATATCGCTATGTCTGTAAAAGCTCGAATGGGGGAACAGACCCGTTCGAAGATTTTAAGCAATCAGGAAGCCTCAGAAAAACTTTTAAAAACAACTGAGTGTGATCTTGAAAACCGACAAGCAATTGAAAAAGCATTGCAGCACCCTGCTGCGCAACTTCCACCACAATTTGAAACACATTTTTATCAACACCAGAATTTACATCAGCGTCGTTCTTTACGCCAAGTCAATTACATTGGGCAAATGACGTTCCTGCTGTATTTCTTTATCGATTATTTCATCATTCCAGATGTCACTACACTCTCGGCGACACTCCGTCTCAGTGCTGTTGTCTTGGCGCTGATTGGCAATTATTTCTGCTTTAAATTGATCAAAGATATTCGCCTGCTGGATTTAATTTTACCAGTCAGCGCCACACTGTGCTGCGGTATTTGGTTTTATATCCTGTCGCAATCACAAAGCCCTTGGATTTCCACTTATGTGTATGCCTCGGTCATTTTTGTGCTCATGGCGAACCTATGTATTCAAGTGCGTTTCCGCCCTGCGGTCTACAATTCATTGGTCATGAGCGTACTCATGTTTTTGGGGGTGATTTCCCTCACCAATTTGCAGGATGCCTTAGTTTTTATGGTGGTGTATATCCCTGTATGTTTGTTGAGTTTGTATATCAGTTGGATCAACACTCTAAATGCCCGCCATCACTTTTTACGCAGTTTGCTGGATGACTGGAATTTTCATACCTTGCAAGCCTTGGCACACACCGATGAACTGACCCAACTCAATAACCGACGTCAGTTTGTACACATGGCAGAACACAAAATTCATGCCTGGCCTAAATCTGAATCGGTCTGCTTACTAATGTTTGATGTCGACTTTTTTAAACAAATTAACGATACCTATGGGCACGATATTGGAGATCGGGTCTTACAAAATATTGCAGACATTGCTCGTAAAGAAATGCGCCGCAAGGATATTTTGGCACGCTTTGGCGGTGAAGAGTTTATCGCTCTGCTTAGTGAAACCAGCTTAGATGAAGCACTGATGATTTCAGAACGCTTAAGACAAAAAATTGCTCAGCATGAAATGTGCATTGATAAAAAATGTTTTAATTTCACTGTCTCCATTGGAGTATCCAGTTTAAAACCGCAACAAACTGACTTACAGCTGTTGATTAAAGAAGCCGACCTCGCACTTTACCAAGCCAAACAAAGCGGACGTAACTGCGTGATCAGTTATGATGTGGGAATGTCTGAGCCACCCGAACCGATTTTAAAAAAAGAAGTTAAATCTTGGATGATCTAAAGATATAAAAAATGAGCACATTACGTGCTCATTTTTTGGGTTTTTGGGGCTAGAGTATGTTTAAAAAACCCTAGCTGCCGCAAGCATCTTGCACCCATTTTAAAAGCCGTGCTTTAAAATGGGCTCATGTCGTAAAACTGGCAAGCAGCAGTGCTGCTTGAAACCCCTAGCTGCCGCGCGCATAGCGCTTGGCGTAATTCAGGCACGAAGCAGTGCTTCGTGAAATCCCTGAATTACTCCCATTCAATGGTTGCAGGTGGTTTAGATGATACGTCATAAACCACACGTGAAACCTCTGCAATTTCATTCATGATGCGCGTTGAAATACGGTCAACCAAATCATACGGCAAGTGTGCGAAACGTGCAGTCATAAAGTCCACTGTTTCTACGGCACGTAGTGCGATTACCCATGCATAACGACGGCCATCACCTACGACACCAACTGATTTTACAGGTTGGAATACTGCAAATGCTTGAGCTGTTTTGTCATACCAGCCACTTGCACGTAATTCCTGCATGAAAATATCATCAGCTAGACGTAAAATGTCTGCATATTCTTTTTTCACTTCACCCAAAATACGCACGCCCAAACCTGGACCTGGGAATGGATGGCGGTAAATCATGCTGTGTGGCAAGCCTAAAGTGGTGCCAAGCTTACGAACTTCATCTTTAAACAAGTCACGTAATGGTTCAACCAATTCAAAAGCTAAATCTTCTGGTAAACCGCCCACGTTGTGGTGTGATTTAATCACATGCGCTTTGCCTTGTTTGCTGGCTGCAGATTCAATCACGTCTGGGTAAATCGTACCTTGTGCCAAGAATTTCACGCCATCTAATTTACGCGCTTCTTCGGCAAAGACTTCAATAAATTCACGACCAATGATTTTACGTTTTTTCTCAGGATCAACTTCACCTGCCAACGCGCTCAAGAAGCGTTGTTCTGCATCGGCACGAATCACGCGAATCCCCATGTTTTCTGCAAACATTTGCATCACTTGATCGCCTTCGTTCAAGCGCAACAAACCATTGTCTACAAATACACACGTTAATTGATCGCCAATGGCTTTATGCAACAATGCCGCAACCACAGATGAATCGACACCGCCCGACAAACCAAGCAATACTTTTTCATCGCCAATTTGCTGACGTAATTGCTCTACACGCAAGTCGATAATGTGTTCTGGTGTCCACAAACCACGACATCCACAAATTTGATGTACGAAGTTAGACAGTAATTCTGCACCTTTAGCCGTGTGCGTTACTTCTGGGTGGAATTGAATACCATAGAAACGGCGTGTTTCATCAGAAATCATCGCCACAGGGCAGCTTGGTGTGCTAGCCGTAATTTGGAAGCCTTCTGGAATGCGTGCCACTTTATCGCCATGGCTCATCCAAACGTGCAATTGGTTTTCACGGTCTTGCAAGTTACCAATCAGTTTGTCACGTACCAAAATATCGACTTCGGCATAACCGAATTCATGTACTGAACCCGCTTCAACTTTACCGCCCAGTTGTTCTGACATGGTTTGTAAACCATAGCAGATACCCAGTACAGGTACGCCTAAGTTAAATACAATTTCAGGTGCGCGTGGACTACCCGCTTGGTGAACACTTTCAGGTCCACCCGATAAGATAATACCGTTTGGATTAAATGCAAGAATGTCTTCTTCCGACATATCGTAGGCATACATTTCAGAATATACGCCCGCTTCACGAACACGACGTGCGATCAGCTGGCTATATTGCGAACCGAAATCCAGAATCAGGATACGATCTTCAGTAATTTGAGTATTGGTAGTCATGACAAACAACTATAGAAAGGCAAACGAATTAAGCGCGCTATTCTAGCATTTTTCCACGCCTTGCGCACACTATTCAGACAATCCTAAAAATGGCTATTTTTCTTCGTGATATTGCAGTGACCACATACTCTAAGTTTTAAAAGACTATGCATTTTCTATGGCATAAAAAAAGCAACCTTCTTGAAGATTGCTTAAATTGTTGAGCTGATGTGGAAATCAATGACTTACTTTTTTGCTTCCAAAAGATGGTCTAGACTTATTTTGCCTGCACCGTAAAGCATGATGTAGAAGAAACCACCTGCTAAACCAATATTTTTCATTAAGTTCAAGGCATCTTCTGGCGCGCCATGGAACAAAAATGCAGTCACGAGACTAAAAACACCTAAGCCCAAGCCGACCACTCGTGCCTGAAAGCCCAATAAAAGTGCCAAACCACCGCCCAATTCCAGCAAAATAACGAACGGCAATAATGAACCTGAAACACCCATCTCCTGCATATAACCCACAGTTGCCTCATAGCCTGCGATTTTGCCCCAGCCAGATACAATGAATAAGTACGCTAAAAAAGCACGTGCAAATAAACTCACAACAGCCTGCACACCTGCGTGTTCGACCACACTTTTTACCACAACATTTGGATTAAACATCAGATCACCTATATTTTTGATTCATTCTTGAAGACAAATACATCTTAGTTTTTTCAAAATTCAGGATAAATACGCATTTAAAAGACATGTTGTTGCATCTATGCAACGAAAAAGAACCGATGTGGCTGGTCTAGCATCCCTAAAATCACTGTGAAAATTATTTACCTTTTCATACTGACTTTCCGCCTGTGGACTGCTAGGATTTGAGCACACTTTCGCTTGTTTTTTCCCATGGAACTGATTGATTTTATATTACACGTCGATGAACATTTGCTCGAATTCATCACCCAATATGGGGTATGGATTTACGCTATTTTATTCCTGATTATTTTTGTAGAAACGGGCTTGGTGGTCATGCCGTTTTTACCTGGCGATAGTTTACTGTTCGCGGCAGGCGCATTGGCTGCATCGACAGGAGTGATGGATCCGTGGATTTTGGGTATTTTATTGTTTACTGCTGCGGTACTCGGTGACACCCTGAATTACCACATTGGTAAATATATTGGTCCACGGGTTTTTGAACTGGAATCACGTTTTATCAATAAAAAACATTTGATCGAAACCCAGAAGTTTTTTGAGCGACACGGCGGAAAAACCATTATTTTTGCGCGTTTTGTGCCTTTTGCGCGTACCTTTGCGCCCTTTGTGGCGGGTGCAGGCAGCATGAATTATAAATACTTCCTAACCTATAACGTAATTGGCGCTTTTTGCTGGATCGCGTCGTTTATTACACTCGGTTATTTGTTTGGCAATATGCCAATTGTGAAAGACAATTTCACCCATTTAATTTTCGGCATTATTATTTTAAGTGTCTTGCCTGGGGTGATTGGTTTTATTCGCCAAAAACTCAAGAAAAAAACTGCTTAAGTTGTGAAATTTTTTGGGCATGCCTGTTGAACAGTGCTGCCCTTATCCATTCAAAATAGGTGAGATGAGTGCTCAACTCACCAAAAATCTCTAAATCTTTAGAAAAAACGTGCCACCACAGGCAGCATACACACCACCAACAGCAAAGCCGAGCCTTTATATAACAGATCTGCAGTCACTTTATTGGTTTCTCGCGCCAAAACTGCTCGCCCAAAAGACATCCAAAATAACGCTGTTGGCAATAAAATCAGACCAAATAAGACATAGACCATAGCAAAGTTGGTCGGGTTATCCCACGTTTCTGTAGGAAAAATACCTGCAGCAAATAACAAGGCTTTTGGGTTTTTAAAAGTCGAAAAAAATAATTGTGCAGGGCGAATGGCAGAGTGCTTTTGACAATGTTGTTCTAAATGTGACTGCTTCCATAAATGAAAAGCCATCCAAAACACATAGCCTGCGCTTAAAACATGCAGTATATCAATTAAATAAGGCCAAATTGGCGCACTCAAATGAATGAATAACGCCCACAGACTAATGGCATACATATAACCAAAAAACTCTGCGGGAATCAGCAGACTGGTTTTGGCAATGCCTTGTTGGTGGGCTGAGCTTGCCAATAGCGCATTGGTCGGGCCAGGAATCATCAAGACCCCAATCATTGCTAGGACAAAGAGCCAACTTTCAATCATAAACACCAAAGCATGCGAATCAAAAATAGGAGCACACCTTATATGAAAGCCATTGAAAATGACAAGTTTTTCTATCTGGCAGGACTAAACCAAGGGTATTAATAGAATAGAAAATAAAATTAAGTTTTTGTTTTTTAATTATTAGATTGAGATCAGTCTAATTATATTGCTACATTTTTTAAGCAATGGTGCTGCACAAATGGCAGCACCACGGACGAAATATTCGCAAATCCTAAAATTTAAGATGTTACAGGTTTGGGCTTAACAATAATCGGGCAAGCTTTAAATTTTGCTGCTTGTACAATGGCTTCTTGTTCACCTAAAAGACGTGCCAGTTCTGTTCTTTTAGTATTGGATGACTGTCCCATATTGACTGAAACACTCGGTGCAACGCCCCAACCGCCACGGCTTCCCCAACCACCGCCTAAACCGATACCTACACCAACACCTGTACGTTTCGGCGCTTCGACACCGCTTTCAATATATTGCTGAATACGGTTATATTCGCTTTGTAATTGTTGGCAATTCAAAGCCTGATAATGTGTAGGCGACACATAGCTAGGTTTCACTGTGGTCGCACAAGCCCCCAGCAATAAACTACTTGCCGCGACAAGACCAATTGCAAATGTTTTCATGTCTACCTCTGTATCACGCTTGCTCAATTTCATTGAACAATGATTGATAGGCCTGCGTCAATTTATGATCTGTTGCCAAATGAATTAATGGCAAATTTTTATGATGTGATTCTTTCATCAACACCGAAGGCGGTAACATACTATTCAAAACAGGCAAACCTTCATCTTTGAGTTGCTGCACCACTTCACGCGGTAACTTGGCCTGTGCCTGATATTGATTCACCACAATGCCTTCAATTTGCAAGTTTGCATTATGGTCATCCTGAGTTTCCAACACATTTTCAATCAGGCTTTGCAAAGCGCGTTTAGAAAAGACATCGCAGTCAAATGGAATGAGCACCCGATCTGCAGCAATTAATGCCGATAAGGTAAAAAAGTTAAATGCAGGCGGGGTATCAATAAACACGCGGTCATATTGATCGGACAATTGTTGCAAGGCATCGCGCAGCTTATAAATTTTATGTTTCGATTCAAGTGCATGTGCCAAGCCGCCCAATTGCGGACTCGCAGGAATCACATCCAAATTTTTAAATGGCGATTGATGCACATAAGCTTCTAAACCTTTGCTGCGGTTTTTTAAAATTGAGCCTAAAGCATTGCCCAGTAAACCTTTGGATTGGTTTGCACCCAACACTTCTTCAAAATAATTTTCGATGTTGGGCTCAAGCGCAGGCTTGTCGGCAGAATAAGTAGCATCATCACCTAACAAATATTGGCTGGAGTTGGCTTGCGGGTCGAGGTCAATCACCAATGTTTTTAAACCCTGATGCGCACTGATTGCAGCCAAATTGACGGTAATACTGGATTTTCCAACACCACCTTTCTGATTAAACACCACACGTGTGCGCATTGCCGCCCCTCTTTTCAATTTTTGTTGTGACATCACTTCAGTTTAACTGAGCTGTAAATATTCTTGCCGAATTATGTCTAACAATTCGCCAGTGCTCAAATATGCAGCCAATCTTTTGCCAATATTTACATACATTCAATGCTCGTGAGTTCACACCCACGAGCAACATCCACAATAAGATCTGCTGACTTAGCCAAAGCTTGGCTTTAACATTACTAAGCCTAAAATGGCAAAAAATGCGACTAAAGCTAAGCCCCAACCGACACGGCGTTGAATCAACAAAATACTGTCATCTTTTTTATACGCTTTGATTAAAGATGACAGCATCACCAAAAATAAAATAATTTTGGCATAAAACCATGTTTCGACTTGAAAGTCTTTTAAAAACAAAGCAATGACACCTGTCACCACAATCAGCGTCAGTGCCGAGTGTTGCAATGCCACAAAGACTGTCCACGCTTTAGGATTAGGCGAGTTATTTTGTGTGCCCTTAAACAAAGTCATGGCACGCACAAACAGCACCAATAATAATAAAGCAGCCGCAGCAACGTGAATGGTATTCAGCATTCCTAAATTTTCCATTTATTTCATTCCATTACGATGTTTTTGGTGCGTGGGCGCATTCTGGGCTGCTGGTGTCTTGTCCCTGCCATTCAGATGCAACAAAGGCATGAATCGCCAGTGCATGAATTTTATTTGGCGCAAGTAAGTCACCTACAGCAGCATAAATTTTTTGATGACGTTGTACGGCGCGTAGCCCCTGAAAATCTTCACTCACCATCACCACTTTAAAATGCGACTCTTTACCCGGGAAATAACCGCCATGTCCTGCAGATTCGTTCACCACCTCTAAATGGCTTGGATTGAAAACGGCTAAGCGTTGTAGCAACTGTTGTTCTAAGCTCATGCTTGTATTTCCCCGAATGGTTTTAAAAGCTCTCTGAAGTATAACGTGTTCTGTGTGATTCGCAGCATCTTGCCGTGAGGATTCTTCGATTTACGATTCGCACCACTTTTCGTTATGAAATTTAGGCTGATGACTGCTGTTTTTTCTAAAAATGTTGTTTATTTATTCAGTCAGTACAACGATATGCAAAAAATGATTGACCCTATTTTTGCATCATGTATTATACACCGCATGCGGGAATAGCTCAGTTGGTAGAGCACAACCTTGCCAAGGTTGGGGTCGCGAGTTCGAGTCTCGTTTCCCGCTCCAGAATTTTAAAAGCCTCAGTCGAAAGATTGAGGCTTTTTTTGTTGATTTTATTCAATATTTTTCTTCATAAGAGATCTTTATTCTAAAAAAAGTAAGTTTACAAAAGTGCTATATCAAAATTGGTGACCAAATGGTGACCAAATGGTGCCTTCAATAAATCAAAAAGATAAGAACCCCTTTCTAAAACTGCCTAAAAAAATATTCCACCGAAAATCTCTATGTCATTAGACTTCTATTATTTTCAATTCAATATTTTTCAAGATCAATTAGGATCGTGACCAAATTTGATCACACAATAAAACTCTCACAATTACAGATCATTTTAAGTTTTTAAAATTCAGCCCTACTTAACTCAATATCTACTACTTGTCTCACAATCAAAAAATACTCTAAAAAATAAGGTGACCAAATTTGGTCACCTTAATTTCATAAATATTTCATCGTCTTAAGATTCTTCAGCTTGTAATTTCAAAAGATCTCCTACCTCTACATTTAATAATAAACAGAGCTTCTCAATAGTTTCAAAATCAATACGAGTCGATTGACCATTATAAAGTTTATGCAGAGTGGTTTTACTCATCCCTGTTTCACGCGCAACATCCGCAACCTTCATTCTGCGTTCTGCTAATAAAACTGGTAAATTGCAAACTATCATTAATTACCACCATTGTGTAATAAAGTACTTGCATGATGTATTAAATGCTTATAGTATTGCATTGTAATCTTAAATAACATCATTGTGATACTTTTTAAAAGGATATACATATGAACTTCACGTATCTTACTACAAAAGAACTTTCGGAACGAATTCATTACAACGAGCGTACTATCCGAAATCAACTGAAAGATAGCGTCTTAATTGAAGGCGTTCATTACATTCGCCCATTTGGTGGGCGCAAAATTCTTTATGTTTGGGAACGCATTGAGGAAGATATGACAAAAACCTCGTTCGGCTCTCTTCATAGCCTACAACTACAATAGGAGCTCAATCACATGGCCTCAATCCGTACAAGATACGGCAAGCTTACAATTGATTTTCGGTACTTAAATAAGCGTTGCCGTGAAACAACTGCAATGGAAGATACACCTACCAATCGTAAAAAACTTGAAAAAGCGATTGAACGTATGGAAGCTGAAATGCTCTTAGGTGTATTTGATTATGCAAAATATTTTCCCAAAAGTGCTCGACTGGCAGAAATTAAAGCTGCTGAAAACCAAATCAATGCAGTGAGTTCTAAAGCACCTGTTTTTTCTAAGTACTGTGAAATATGGGTTGCTGATAAAGAAATAGAATGGCGTAACAGCTATGCAGAAAAAATTAGAATTGTTATTCGAAAATATTTAACTCCATATTTCGGAACAATTCCTGTTATTAACATCAAAAAGTCAGACATCCTTGGATTCCGTTCATCCCTCGCCAAAGTGACATACGGAAATAACCAAGAATGCCTTTCACCATCACGAATCAACCAGATTATGACAGTACTTCGTATGATACTAGATAGCGCATCCGAACGATATGATTTTGATAGCCCTTACAAAAACATAAAAAGTTTGAAAGAAGGTCGGATTGAAGTCACGCCTTTCTCTCTTGAAGAAGTTCAGCGAATTATTACATCTGTTCGTGACGACTTTAAACCTTATTACACCATCCGCTTTTTTACGGGTATGCGTACTAGTGAAATCGATGGCCTTCAATGGAAAAATATCGACTTGCAACGTCGTGAGATCCATATCCGTGAAGCGTTAGTGAATGGTGTTCTTGGTGGAACCAAAACGTATGGTTCTGACCGCACGATCCAGATGAATGACCGGGTGTACCAAGCCTTTCTGCAACAGAAAAGCCTCAACAACGGAAAATCGAACTTCGTCTTCTGCAACCGTGATGGTGGTCCTCTAGACTACCGTTTAGTTAATAAACGTGTATGGCACCCTATCCTGCGCTTTTTAGGATTAACGCCTCGTCGTGCTTATCAGACACGTCATACAGCAGCAACGCTCTGGCTGGCGGCAGGTGAAAATCCAGAATGGGTCGCTCGCCAATTGGGGCATTCAACGACTGAAATGCTATTCCGGGTCTATAGCCGTTACATCCCTAATGTTACGCGCCGCGATGGTAGTGCTTTTGAAGCCATGCTGGAGAGACTGAATACAGAGGAGCTTGCCCATGAACAGTAAAGCTTTCTTTGGCGGCGTAGTCGTTAGCCCAGAAGCAGATTTGGTCGCGCGTGAACTCATTCATGAGTTTCACATTCCGAAACTGCACAATCTGGCCTTTTTGCTGGAAATCAATAAATGTTTCGATGATCACCAAGCATTAAGACTTTGGCTACAGCGAATGCTGGATGAAGGGCAAGCTCATTACGATGACTTAGCTCAACAGGCCCGTGTCCGCTTAATGAGTCTCGCTCACTCATAAAACAAACATAAAAGGTCATCTAATTGATGACCTCAGCCCCTTTATACCTATAAAAAGGTGAACATATGCATAAAGATATTTCAATTTGGATGCCACTCTATATTGGCGACCTACAAGCGAAATTTGCACGAATGACAGCAGAACAAATTGGTGCGGCACTGCTGTTAATGATGGATTTCTGGAAAAATGGTGCCATTCCTCACGACCTAGCTACTGTATGTAGCATCACGAAATTACCGCAGCACACCAAGGCTAAAACTTTGTTGAATACGCTAATGGCCCTGGAATTGTTTGAAATCGAATCTGAGCAGATTCATTCAAATTTCTTAAGCAGTTTAAAAAGCCAGGCATTGCAAAATCAGCAAATGAAATCTGATAAAGCTAAAAATGCAGCTCAAGCACGTTGGGGCAAATCCGCAAGTAATGCTCAAGCATCAGCCAGGCAACGAAAAGTAAATGCTCAAGCAGCTCCTGAGAAGAGCCCGAGTATTACTCAAGTCATGCTTGAATCATGCCCTTCATCTTCATCTTCATCTTCATCTTCATCTTCATCTTCATCTTCATCTTCATCTTCAAATTTTGAAGAAAAAAATGAGAGTTTTTTAGAAAATTCAAAGTGGATTTAGGAGATCAGTCATGAATACCATGCTTAAAACACTCCAGTTTCGCGAAGAAACAACGGAAACACTTTGCCCTACCCATCATATACCCCTGATGGAAATTGCTGGTCACAGGCTCTGTAAATTGTGTGCCAAAGAAACCGTCCAACACTCACATGCAGCCTATGAGAATGAACTGCAACAGCGATTGCTAAAACAGAAAATTAAAAATTCAGGGCTCAATAAACGCTACCTGGATCGGGGCTTCAAGAATTATGTAGTTGCATGCCCTGCACAAGACAATACCATCAAACTATGTCAGGCCTTTGCACAGCAAATTATTTCTGACCACAACCCGAACATGTTGATGATTGGTACACCGGGTACAGGTAAAACCCATCTGAGTGCATCAATTATTCGCAACATTCTGCATAACAGTACAAAATCTGCACGCTACTATACCAGTGCAGAAATTGCTCAAAAAATGATGGATACCTGGTCAGATGCTTCGCGCTCTGAGAAAGAAGTCATCGACCATTTCTCCAGTTTTGATTTATTGGTGATTGATGAATATGGCCTGCATGACCGGCATGAAAAACGCCTGGAGATGGTGCATAAGGTTTTGTATAGTCGTTATGACAATATGAAATCTACCCTGCTGATTTCCAATTTCACAGTCCAAAATATGCAGCGGGATTTAGGTGTAAGATTATGGTCTCGGTTACATGAGAACCATTTGATTGTAGTGCCGTGTTATTGGGATGACCGACGAATAAGCGGATAATCGTGACTCTCACTTAAGCCAATTATCTTGCTGAGATGATTGGCTTTCTTTCTAAAGATTCCCTATAAGGCCATCATGAGCAATGTCAAAACCAAGTTTATTACCGCCGCCGATTTCATGCTGTAACTCAGTACAGCCTATCAGCAAGGTAAATTGAAAACCTATATGCAACGCGTGATACTCGCCCCGAAATTATTGATTATCGATGAAATTGGTTATTTGCCCTTTGGACGTGAAGAAGCGAATCTGTTCTTTAACGTGATTGCCAAGCGTTATGAAAAAGGCAGTACGATATTGACGAGTAACTTACCATTTAGCCAATGGTCTAAGTCGTTTGAGGATGATGTCACGTTGACCGCTGCGATGTTAGATCGTTATTGCATCACTGTCATGTGGTACAAATATCGGGTGAGAGTTATCGTTTGAAGGATAAAAAAAGAATAGGGATTCAGCCACAGGTTGAAACTTAATACGAGGTCAAAGGGGTCAATTTTAGAATGCCGTTGACACCGTTCTCTGCCACTGTCTTAGAAAGGGTGGAACAAATGCATACACCTAAAGAAGTAAAGCACCACTAAGGTGCTTTACTTCTTTGACAATTTAAAACCCCACATAAAATTTTTCAATCAGTTTCCGGGTCTTGACCAGCAAATTGCTAAACACGTTCTCCCGTTCAAACAGCTTAACCTTATAGTTTGGTAAGTCCTTCAACTCTTCTTTACGTGGTAGGCGTTTGGTGAACTCATAATGCTCCAGAACCTGCTTCATCGCTTCTGGTTTCAGGTTTTCTTCTTTACAAAGATGCTGATAGGCCTGTTCTTTTTCAGCATCCCAAAATGCAGCAAAAGCCGTTTGAACGCTCTGTCCATTGATCATCTTCGGTATGTTTTCTTCAATGAATTTTTGAATGAGGTCTTGCTTATCGTGCAAGCTAATATCACTACTGATTAAATCGTAAATTTGCGCTTGGTACTTCTGACGCTTGTCCTCTGAGTCCGTATAAACAACAAGCTGTAGCAGGTTGATGATATAACCAACATTAATGCGGTCACTGTGCAGTAAATCCAGCTGAAAATCGACATCATCCAGCACCGATACTTTTTCTTTCTTGGTGGTCTTTCTAACAGCACGGCATAGGTCAGCATACTTAGAGGCGAAGTTGGCAAAGTGCTGTTTATCTAATGCGGTTTGATCCTGGTCATATTCAATAAAAGTTTGTAATTGCGCGTTATAGCGCATCACTTCACGGAAAGCTTTAATAAATTCCAGTTGCTGTTCTTCAGTAATAAGATCATCGACTGATTGGTAATTGGGCGTTAAGGCAAACAGTTTGCTCACCGCTGCTTGGTAATCCTGTTCGATTTCCGCATAGCTTGGAACAAGGACGATCTTGGTCGTTTCTTTATTGGAAAATAGTGCCAGCGCTTCATCCGTTGCACGTTTTAGGTTGCGGAAACAGATGATATTGCCAAATGGTTTTTTATCGTTGTAGACACGATTGGTACGTGAGAATGCTTGAATCAAGCCATGATATTTTAGGTTTTTATCGACATACAAGGTATTTAGCGGCTTAGAGTCAAAGCCCGTGAGGAACATATTGACCACGATTAGAATATCAATCTGTCTATTTTTTACGCGCTGTGCAATGTCGCGGTAGTACGCATAAAATTGATCGCCAGAATTGTAGTTGGTTTTAAACTGTCGGTTGTAATTCGCTATGTAGCGATCTAGCTTATCCCGACTGGATGAATTGACCTGACTTGGAATATCTGCGGCTTCTTCATGAATCAAGCCATTTAAGTCATCAGTCGGTACAGCCTCATTTGCCGCATAGGAAAAAATGGTGGCAATAGTCAACGGTTTAAATATCCGACCTTGTGCTTCATCTTCAATTTGTTTTTCAGCCTGCACCTTTTCAAAGATGTCGTAATATTGAGTCAGTGTTTCGACTGAACTGACACAGAACATTGCGGTAAATTCACGATTACGGGTTTTGGTATCGTGGATATTGACAATGTAGCGGGCAATCATTTCTAGGCGTTGCGGGTTGTCATACAGTTCTTTGGTATCGATGCCTTCTACATCTTCCTCATAACTTTCATTCGTCGCCATGCCTTTGGCGGTGTATTTGCCACGATAATCAATCTGGAACTGCAAGACGTTACGGTCACGGATGGCATCGACAATCACGTATTTATGCAAACACTCATTAAACAGGTAATCTGTCGTCAGTTTTAAACCTGCTTTGCTTTGGCTGTTCTTTTCAAAAATAGGCGTACCGGTAAAACCAAACATTTGTGCATTGCTGAAGAATTTTTTGATGTTCTGATGAGTCTCACCAAATTGACTGCGATGACATTCATCAAAAATAAAGACCACTTTTTTATTTTTAAGATAATCAATCGATTCTAAATAACGGTCGGTGCTGATGGCCCGATTGAGCTTTTGGATGGTGGTCACAATCAGTTTGTCATGACGTTGATCGAGCTGTTTCACCAAGGTCGATGTGTTATCGGTGCTGTCGACGCTGTCGGCTTTAAAAGCATTAAATTCGCGTGAGGTTTGCGTATCGAGGTCGTTACGATCGACCACAAACAGAACTTTTTCCACATCAGGCATTTGCATGATGATCTGACTGGCTTTAAATGAGGTCAGGGTTTTGCCTGAACCTGTAGTGTGCCAGATATAGCCGTTCTGATCGGAGTTTTGCACATGCTCCACAATTTTCTGTACTGCATAAATCTGATAGGGACGCAGCACCATCAGGCTTTTGGTGGTTTCTAGCAGCACCATGTACTGAGTCAGCATTTGGGTCAGATGCTGCTGATTGAAAAAAGCTTCGGCAAAGTCGACAATTTCATTGATATGTTTATTGGTAACATCTGCCCATGGAAAGGCAAACTCGATGCCTGTGGTGCCGTTGGAGTAATAACGGGTATTGGCACCGTTACTAATCACAAAGAGCTGAATAAAACCAAACAGCACTTGCCCTGCCCAATAGGCTTCACGAATATAGCGTTGCGTTTGATTAAAGGCTTCGGCGATTTCCATGCCGCGTTTTTTCAGCTCAATCTGTACCAAAGGCAAACCATTGACCAGTAAGGTCACATCAAAACGGCTGGTACGGCCATTATAGTCGCGGTGATCGATGGTGATTTGATTGGTCACCTGATAGATGTTCTTGCTTGGGTCATCCGAGAGAAAAAAGATGTGTTTGCTGGTCCCATCATCAAATTTGACTGGGAACAGATCACGCAGATTCTTGGCGCGTTCAAACACTGTGCCTGTGTTTAAAAAACTGATGACCTGTTTCCATTCTGTTTCTGATAATGGTGCAAGTCCGTTGGCACGTTCAATTTGTGTTTTGAGATTAGACAGTAGTTGGCTTTCGTCCTTGAGCGTCACTGAGGCATAACCCAATTGCTTGAGCTGGCTAATCAGTTCATTTTCAAGTTGATATTCGCTTTGTACTGTCATGTTTCCCTCAAATAATAAAATACGTTTACATCTTTTATTTAAAATCAGCTTTACGCTTCACCTACTCCACAAATCAAGGTATAGGATGGGTTTGATGTATTTATTCCGATTAACTGGATATAAGTAGAAAAGTGGGTATCACCACTTTCATCAACAATAGGCAAACTATAGATATATGCCTGTTGTGCCTTTTCATTCTTGAGTGAATTCAATAATGGGAATTTTTTATCGAGATTTTTAAAAGCCTGATCACTCACTTGATCATTGTCTATAGCCATTATTTTTTTGTGTTCCGTCTGATATTGGCGAATTTGAGCTTGCGTGTAGCTATAGAACTTAAAATGGTCGCGCTGTTCTAAATAATCTTTGATTTTTTGTATATTCGCATCCTGCTTTAACTCTGCTTTATAATTAATGCCATAACCATAATAATTTGCGGTTTCAAGTTTTTTAAATATCGAAGTCTGTTTATTCTTAGGTAAAAATATTCGCATATCAGGCGTATCACCTTCTGAATCTTTATATTGAGGATAATATTTAAACTGATCTTGCTCCGCATAACTTTTTTTCAAAGACTGTTCTAATGCTTTTTCTGTTGTAGTTTTTACTTCAGATATTGCTAAGTTTTCTAAAAAAAATGAAGAGTTTCTCGCACGTGTATTCCATCCTTTACAGAGTAGGGCTTCATCTAAGCTGCTGAACTGATTTTGCTGGTTTTGCTGCTTTGTTGTGTTAATACTTTGCAGCATTTTAATCGCTTCTTGATCACCTTTTTGAGCAGCTTGCTGCAATAATCGAAGCCCTAACTGTGGGTTAGCAACAACACCATCCCCCGTTAAATTCATCTTGGCTAAAACAACTTTTGCAGGTGCATAGTTTTTTTCACTTGCGCGATGTAACCATTCCACCGCTTTTGACGTATTTCTTGGAATGAGTTTTCCCTCGTAATAGGCCATACCTAATTCATACTGGTTTTTGGCAAAGCCTATGACGATAGCCTTCGTTTGAAGTCCCGCAATGGCAGGAATGATCGGCTCATTAATATTTTCTGCGAAAACCGCTTGTGTACCCAATAGATTTGTACTTAGTAGCAGGCCCATAATGATTTTTTTCATGAATTTATCCTAATTTTTAATGTCGTGATCAGCGTTTGTACGTAATTTCAGTTATTCACTACTGAGGCTACGTTCTGAGTTAGCTTAAATAGGCGAGATGATTGATTGCAAAACTGAATCCATCTCACTATTTGGACTTGCCCTTATTACTTAAACTTTGCTTATACATTTCTACGATGTAATCGTTTTTATCTTTTAGATTTAAATTCGTGGTGCTGTAAGTGATTTCAATCGGATAGAGTGGCAAATCCTTATTGGTATCTACGACCTTATATTTACCTGCATAGCCATATTCGACTTCATCATTTTTGGCTTTGATATAGCGTGACCCAAACATGCCTGCATCGCCAACCCGTTTAATCTCTACTTCATGGTCTTGCAATGAAAGCATGTAGAATGATGATTCTGTTGCACCACCTGAAGTAAAGCCTGAGACAAAGATTGCACCCATTACATTTTTTCCAAGACGACGAAAGTCTTTTTGGATGTCTTCGATCTGCATATGACTTGAACCATAAGAGCTTGGAATATCAATTAATTGAGCTTGGGGATTGGTTAGTTCAAATTTGCCATTCGCGGCCTTTTTAAAATTTAATAAATAGCCTTTGGTATAAGAGCCATGACCTTGATTTACATCTTGCCCATTAAAAGTAGGCATACTTTCTACAAACACAAAGTAACGGGTTTGATTTTGTGCATTTTGATAAGTCAATGTTGGATGCTGCTGTAGAAAGCGAATCTCATTTTGATCATCAATTTTTTGCTGTACTGCAATAAACGGATTTTTAAGTTCGCTTGATCTGTAGCGTCCACTCAACTGAATTCGACCAAATAAAGTAGGGAGCAATTCGTTTGCGTTTAAACTGTTGAGCTGAATGCTGCTATTGCTGCTTTGATTTGATGCCGCGGATTGGCGTCCAGGAACCATTTGTTGAAGCATCAGATTTTTCTGTGCAATCAGGGTTTCCGTCCAGGTCATTTTGTTGCCATTTTTATCGAAAGCACCAAACTGCCCTTTTTCATTAAACCCAATATCGTATGCAAAAACACTACTTGTACAGATACTTAGAACTGTTGCTAATAATACTTTAGCTTTCATTTCACCCTCTATCTAAAATTGAATAATCAACGAATTATTCAAAAAAACCAAACTCACGAATGAATTTGGCAAAATTAAAATTATACAAACATCTGCTGCAACAAACCTTTTTTCCACTGTTTCGCTTGTTCAATTTGCTGTGCCACGACTTCAATTTTTTGGTCGATGGCAGATAAGAAATTGGCGATTTTGGTTTGTTCTTCTAAGCATGGAAAATCAAAAGTGAATTCGTTTAAAGTACCTGTCGTAATTTGATTAATACGAGCACCTAAATTCATTTGTACTTGCTCAAAGAACCAAGGAGTTTGCATCAAATACGCAATAAATCTATTGTACTTACTTCGATAAACAGACATAAATGCGCCAAATGTCATTACTTCATCATCATTGATGATGACACTTTTCCCAATAAGTCTTTGACTGCCATTTCGAGTACAAATCAAAATATCATTAGGCTGAACAATAATTTTATCTTGAATCTTTTTATTCACACGTACTTTATCTGACTTATCTAAACGTCCCTCTTTAATATTTGATGAACGTAAAACAAGTATGCCTGTGCCATCATTAGTCACATCTGTCGGAGAATAGGTCAAACCAATAATATTTTCACCCACCTCGCCAAGTTTTTTTTCCTCCCACTCCCCAAACTCACTCCCATCATCTGCTTTAAAACGAAGTTGCTGACTAAACAATTTTTGCATCATGCCTTGTTTATACTGGCTAAGTAGTTCGTGTTTTTGGGTGAGTTGGCTAATCTTTTCTTCGACTGCGGAAAGAAAAGAAGCGATTTTGGTTTGTTCTTCTTTTTCAGGAAATGAAATTAAAATTTCTTTAATAATTCCAGCACTTAGATTTTTTTGTCCACCTTCATTACTTAAGTCACGAATTTCCTCATAACGATTCATTAAGTTTTGAAAAATGAATTTTGTCTCAAACCCATTCTTAAGCTTAATAGCTGCACAGGCTTGGTTAGTAGTAGCATCTATTCCTAAAATAGCTACTTTTCCTCGAGTAATTCCTTGACCATACATAGCCATCAAAATTGTATCTTTATGGAAAAGTTTTGCAGATGAATTATCTAAACCAACTTGGGTAATAAATTCTTCAGCTTCGTTAATAACATTAAAATCTACAAGGCTTGTTGTAACCCAAGGAATATCGCCATTCCAATAATCACTAACGTTTCTACTAGGGGTTCCACCTGATGTCACAATAGAAATTTCCTCTATTTTATTTGTAGACCAATCCCCTTCAAACTCTTTAAATCTTAACTTTGGCGTAGCCATTACTTCACCTCCGCAAACGGTGAAACAATGCCTAGCTCTTTGCAAAAATCTGCAATCACCGCATCAGTTTTTTGGCTGTCGTGTTCCAAAGCTTGAAGCTGTTTTGCAATCGCATCTAAATCAATCTCGGCTTCTGCTTCAAAGGTATCTACATAACGTGGAATGTTCAGGTTGTAATCGTTATCTTTGACTTCTTGCAAAGTCGCCACATGCGCATACTTTTCAATATTTTCACGCTTTTCAAATGCCGCAACAATCTTATCCAAATGCTCAGGCAATAACTTGTTTTGGTTCTTCTGCTTTTCAAAATCATTGCTGGCATCAATAAACAGAATATTGCCGCTCTGCTCACGGTTTTTCTTCAACACCAAAATACAGGTCGGAATAGACGTGCCATAGAAAATATTGGCGGGTAGTCCGATGATGGCATCCACCACGTTCATCTGTTCAATCAAATACTGACGAATCACGCCCTCACTCGAACCACGGAACAATACGCCATGCGGTAACACCACCGCCATGGTGCCATTGTCATCCAGTTGATACAGCATGTGCTGTACAAACGCCATATCCGCTTTAGAACTTGGCGCCAGTTTGCCATACGCAGCAAAACGTTCATCTTGTAAAAATAACGGATCGGCAGACCATTTTGCAGAAAATGGCGGATTCGCCACCACCGCATCAAACTTTTTATCTAAATGCTGCGGACGGGTTAAAGTATTTTCCTGCTTGATGTCGAACTTAGCAAAATGCACATCATGTAGAATCATGTTCATGCGTGCCAAGTTGTAGGTGGTACGGTTCATTTCCTGACCGTAAATCATATCGACATCTTTTACTTCACGTTTTACCCGTAGCAACAACGAACCAGAACCGCAAGTCGGGTCATAGACTGAACGTAAACGCGCTTTGCCTTGGGTGACAATCTTCGCCAGTAAAGTCGATACCGTTTGCGGGGTATAGAATTCACCCGCTTTTTTGCCCGCACCTGAGGCAAATTCACCAATCAGATATTCGTAAGCATCACCCAGTACATCGGCTTCGGTATTACTAATATCAAAATCAATATCATCTAAATGACTCAGGACTTTCGCCACCAGTGCATTACGGTCACTGGCATTATTGCCAAGCTTGGTCGAGTTTAGATCCAAATCTTCAAACAGGTTGGCAAAGTCATCGGCAGAGTCGGTGCCTAAAGTGCTTTGTTCAATCGATTTTAAGGTCGCAGTTAAATCATCCAAAATGAATTCGCCCTGACGACCACGCTCAGCTAAGGTATGGAATAGCTGTTTTGGTGTGAGCGCATAACCGACTTCGGCAATGGCATTCTTTTTAATTTCTTCGATGTAGGGCACATGCTCAGGATTATTTTCATCTAATTCTAAAAAGCTGAGGTCTTCGCCATCGAGCAATTCGTTGGCAAAGTTCACCGACTTTTCTGATAAATATTTAAAGAAAATAAAACCCAGAATGTAATCACGGAATTCATCGGCGCCCATGGTACCGCGCAAAGTATTGGCAATATTCCAAAGTTGTTTTTGTAATTGTTGCAGTTGTACTTGGGTCATTGTTATGGAAGTCCAAATAAGTAAATCATTAATCAAATGATTTTACCTAAAATTCTAAATCATACAGCAGTAAAAAGGTGGAAAAGGACATTATTTGTCGTGCTCAAGCCAAGTGATCTGTCAACTCAAGCTCCAAACAGGTGAATATTCTAAATTTTGTAGCAGCATATTGTGAGAATGAAGGCCTCCAGTTAAAAGTCTGTAAGGGCTGAAAGCTCTAATTCAGCTGTCTATAGAATACTATCTTGCTGAATATTCAATTTGTTCTTGAAAATATTGGTCTTTGGATAACAGAATCTCTGCAAAGAATAACCGTCTCAAAAGACACCAGATATAGGATGAGCCAATATCTGTTTATCTTTGCCCCCCAACCAGACTAAATACTCATGCTCAATCGCCTGCTGATAGGCCCAGTCTGCAACCCGATGCGAACGTTGCAGATCGGTTAGAAAACCTAATTGAGAAATTTCTCGAATAATCGATTGATCATGCAGATGATTACGCTCCTGCCACTGATGTAAGAATTGCTGTGATGCTAAATAATTACTTTTTTGCGAGTTGTATTTTTCATCTGCCAGAACAAAATTATGTCCGGTATCAGCAGGATATAAAGACCATGGAATAAAATGATCCACGGCATATTTTGAATTTTTGAGACTTTTTCCACAGTAAAAACACTGTCATTGCTGTAAGTCAATTAAGAAGTCCGCGACCTGCCCCAATTGGTTACGACTTGGAGCAAACATGAATTCATCTAGGTCAGGTAACCCATCTAATACAGCCAAGTTCTGCTTATTCAGCCGGACAAAATCAATCCAGCGCTTCTGGCAAAGCTCTTCAATAATTTCACTAAACTGTCTCAAACAATACATCACTTTGGGTAAAAGTGAACCGTACCGGGTTTGTCGGAGACTTTTTATTTAAGTTAGGCCACCTGACCTAACGGATTAATTTTATCATAGTACATTGCTTCAAAATCA
>NZ_JACASN010000014.1:75154-77097 GCF_013390985.1 Acinetobacter sp. Swhac1
TGAAACTGAACTAAATCTTGTATGGATCCTCAATTACCTTCAATCCAAACTTGTTTAATCCAATCTGCTAAACTTGCCCACCTATCATCACTATAACCATCCGTTGTCCAATATCGAATTTCATTACCAGGAATTAGGCAATAATAACTACCATTATCCTCACAAATAGGTAACCAATTTTCAGGAAGGCCTTGTTCTCTAGCATCACTTAGTATTTGAGAAAGCTCTCTATAGTCTTTTTTATCATTTGTGATAGATGCTAATTCAATTGTTCCATAAAAAATATTACCAACCTCTTTCAAAACTTTCTTATAGTCTTCTGGAAAAGAAAATCCGATTTCAGTTTCATAGCTAGATATCAAGATATCGTCTGGTAACTTTACATTTAGACGATCGTTACCAGATACTTCCTTTAATTCCTGAATGACATCATCAATTTTATTTTGCATATCTTTTCTCACTTAAGCCCTAACGCTCTATTTTTCCAATAATTAGATCGCCATTTATTAAAATCAGCACGATTAATACCTGATGGAATACTATTATCATTAATATGGATAGTAGCATGATTATCTTTATGAAAACTTTGTGTAACCTCAGCTATAGGACCATCTTGCTTTTGCAACATATGGTGAAGATTTACAGATTTCCCATCTTTACCTATCGGTGCTCTACCCATTTCCATTAGCTGAAGATTTGTCTTTCCTGATTTTTTATCAAGATAATTTGGGTCGAATATGTCATTTCGTTGATATACTTTATTTCCATTAAACTGTATAGGTTCAGAAGTCCAATATTTTCTATCCTGTTTAAAATAATCTGTAACAACTTTTGTTTCCTCAATATTTTTTAGAATTTTTTGCGCTTGCTTAGAATCCTGTACTGTCGCAATAATTTTCTTTGAGCCTTTTGCAAGAATTCCATATGCTTTACCAACAGGAACAACTTCGTAAATTTCCGTTGGTACAATAATCATGGCTAATTCTTTCGAATTATTTATTATTCTTTGCCCAGTCCATGAACTACATTGCCCACTAGAAATCCCACTTTGTGCACAAAGATTGTTATATTGGTCTACTTGTTTCTTCGCAAATTTATGAGCACCTGCTTGATTATTCTCCACCGCATTCTGCCCAATCACTCCTGCTAACTGAGCGTTATAAGTTGAATCTCCTACCGCTCCACCAATGACAGCGCCAATCCCTGCAGTTAAATCACGGATTTGTGCTTTCTCAGCTTCTGACAGTAAATTCGCTTGGAACTCGCCATTTACAAAGTACTTAGGATCATCTTTGTATCTTTCTGCGAGTTGGTTGGTTAAGTAGTTTGCTGCCGCCTCACTGGCAACCGCGGCACTTCCGCCTGCAGTTGGGTCGCTACCGTTAATGTAGGCAAGTGTTGCACCCAAGATTGCATGAGATACCAACTGTGCTGCCGTGTTTTTATCCGCTCCATGACCAAATTCTTGCCCAATCACCTGAGCTGCATACGGTGCTAGGGTATTCGTCACGACTTGTAAGTCAGTTTGTCCACCCAACGCTGCTGTAATCGCTGTAGTCACGGCATTCAATGCTCGACTGCTATTACCACCCATGCCCCATGTTTGGGCTTGGTCTGCTGCGTCTTTGTATGCTGGTAAAGCATTTTTCAGAAGATTTTGTTTCGTTACATAATCATCTGTGCTGTTATATTCAGCCCACTTTTCTCCACCTTCTGCTTTTAGCTTTTCAAGTGCTTGAGCTTCTGCTGCTTGCTTTTGTGCTTCTGCTTCAGCTTGTTTGTTTTGGCTATAAGTACGTGTTGCCGCAACAATCGTTGAACCGTACCGGGTTTGTCGGAGACTTTTTATTTAAGTTAGGCCACCTGACCTAACGGATTAATTTTATCATAGTACATTGCTTCAAAATCAAAAGGTGGCACATAACCTAGTGCACTATGTACAC